>DATJOQ010000177.1:0-11943 GCA_035506935.1 Binataceae bacterium (SeqCode)
TTGGTCCATCCTGTCGCACCTCGCTTTACTAAATTTTGGCTGGATGCCCGATTTTGTCGAGCATTTAGTACGAAACGAATAGGCTGCTATTCGCGGCCTAATCGTATATGCGAGTATTTGCGGCTAATTGATTCGAGAGACTTTAGCGGCACGCGCAGCCACATCCACCGCCGCAGCATCCGCCGCCGCCACTCGAAGCCATCGCAGCGCCGTCGCCGCGCGTGGACGCGAACACCGAAAGCTCGCGGCTCAGATTGGCGCCGTGACAGGACGGGCATTGCGCCTCAGGACGGCTCGCGCTCACCAGCGCTTCGAACGATTCTTCGCAATCCACACAACGATATTCGTAGATCGGCATCAGTTCTCTAGTCCTCGAACGGCTGCGCGTATTCGACCAAGACGCCGCGCGTCGCCTTGGGATGAAGGAAGCAGATCATCCCCGCAAGGCCATGACGCGGTTTCTGATCGATAAGCGGCAGCCCCTTGTCCCGTGCGCTGTCCAGCTCGCGCGCAACATCTTCTGTCTCAAAGCAAATATGATGCAATCCGCCGCCGCGGCGAGCAAGGAACTTTCCCACACCGCTTTCCGGACCGAGCGGCTCCAGCAATTCGATCTCGCTGTCACCGACCTTGAGCAACGCCGCCTTGACTCCCTGTTCCTCGATCGTCGCGGTCTTGGTCAGCTCGAGTCCGAGCAGGTCGCGCCAGAATCGATACCCCTGCTCGAGATTCGGCACCACCACCCCCACATGATGGATTCGCTTCAGCATCGGTCTAGCTCACATTTCCCTTGAGGCAGAGTTTACGCTGCAGCGCGTCCCACTGCGCCTTCATCTGCGGCGTGCCGAGACTCGGATGCTCGCTGCGGGTCACCGCGAGCTTGTTGCACGCCGCCGCGATATTGCCCTGCTTGGCGTAGATGTTGGCGATATCGTATTTCGCTTCGTACCACACGTCATCCGACTCCGCCGCCACCGACTCGACTCGCGTCCACAACTCGAGCGCGTCCTTGAGGTCGCCCTTCGCCTGCGCGATACGGGCTAGGCCGGCGTTGGCATCGGGTGAGCCAGGATCAGCCTTCACCACTTGGCTGAAAATTTCCTCTGCTTTGGGCACATTGTCGGTCGCGATGTACGCCTTGCCCAGGATCGACAGCGTACCGGTCAAGTTCTTCGCCGGAATCCGCCCCGCCTGCACCTGGTCTTCGAAGTAGCTGTAGGCGATCGCGGTGAGCTTGGTATCGGCCTGAGCGCCCGCCTCGTCGCCCGCCGCGCGCTTGTTGGCCGCGTGCTTCCAGAAGTCCAGTCCGATTCCCTTCATCATGTCGTTGGCGGCGACGTCGGTGCGATTACGATCGACCAGCGCCTGTACCTCGCGTTCCAATTCAGGGTAGCGGCCGAGTTGGTCGAGCGCCTCGATCCGCCATTGCGAGATCTCATTGAAGCGTTGGCTCATCCGCGGATATTGGGTGTCGTATCCCGCGGTCAGACTGACGACCTGCGCGTAATCGATCTTGTGCTCGCGCTCGAGCAGGCTCGCCAGCATGTAGATGGCGCGGCCGCGCATATCATGCAGCGTGGCGCGCTGGGCTGGCGCTCTGCGCTCTTCTGCCGGCTCCATCATGATCGCCGATTGCAAAGCCGCCTTGGTTTCCTTCTTGAGCTGCTCGATCTCCGCAGTCGACTGGGTACCTTGCTTATGGTCCTTGGCCTGTTGTGCGTTCACCGCCTCAACCAGCGCCATGTAATAACATTCCGCCGCGTTGAACTTCGCGTGCAGCTCGTAATCCGGATTGGCTCCCACTTGAGAATATTGCTGCGCTGCCTCCAGATACTGCTTGTTGCGCTGCGCGATCTCGCCGAGGCGGAAATGGCACTCGTACGCGTATTGGCCGTGCGGATAGGTCTTCAGATAATCGTGCGCCGCCGCGGTCCATCGCTGCTCGAGCTGGGGATTCTTGCCGCCGCCTTGTTGCCACTGATAGTGCGGCAGCTTGAACCGCATGTAGGAAGCCCATTGTGCGTCGGGATTTCCCGGCTGCTTGGCGATCTCGTCGACCAGCTCCTGAACCTGCTCGTGATGTCCTTCGTTGTAATAAATGTCGGCGGCGAATTTGTAGGCTTTCGGATAATGGCCGCTGCGCGCCGCTTTGACGAAGTATTTGGCCGCTTCGTTCTGCTGCCTCTTCGAATACAGCACGTTCGCCAGCAGCCACGCCTCGAACGGATCGTCGGAACGGCCGAATTCAGCCACCGGATCGCGCACGTTGCGCGCGACCGCCGCAAGCACGATCGCCCAACTATCGCGATCGTTTTGCTTGGCGCGCATGAAATCGACCGCCTCGCGATGGTACTCGGCGCGCTTTTGCGGATCGCTGGTCGACGCCTCAGCCTTCAGCAGATCCTGCAGCCGCAGCATCTCCATGCCTTCGCGCTGTGAGCCGCCAGCATTGGTGGCGAGCTGATTAGTCATCCGCGCCGCTTCGTCCATCTTGCCCATCGCGGCGTAAGTGGTCGCCAGACCCTGTTGCGCCGCGCGATACTGTCGCGTGCCGGCGCCGTCTTTCATGATCTGTTTGAAATCCGCGATAGCCTTGTCGTATTCGGAGCGGTCGAATTTTCCCAGCTCGCGCTCGCAGAACGCGCGCCCTAACAGGTTTTCGCGAATCAGCTCGGGCGCCACGATCACCAGCGTGCTTTCGGTGAAACCCTCGATCGCCTGGTTCAGCAGATGGCGTGCGGTCGACGGCTCATTGGCGTACAGGAACGAGCCCTGGTAGCGCAGCCACGACAGCGGGTAGAGCGCGCGCAACGAGACCTGTTCGGCGTCGTCGTAATCGCACTGCCCGCTCTCGGCATGCGCTAGACAGTCCTCTTTCTTCTGCTTGAACGCCGTGTACATGCGGTTGAGCAGCTCTTCCAGCCGCTCGTAGGTCTCCATCACCGCGCCCTTGTCGATACGCCCGCTCTCGGCGATTTTCGCGAAGTTGGCCTCGGCGCTATCGAGCTGAGAGACCACGTCAGTGGCTTCCTCGTAATTGGTGCTTGAGATCGAAGAGCTGACGCGCGGCGCGAGCCTCGACAGTTCACCGTTGAGCGCGGAAAGACTTTGCGCGTTGGCGCGGCTCGATACGATGACCAGCGCAACGGCCATCACCATCATCGCCGCGATTTTGCGCGCGACAATTCGTTTCATCGATTTTTGTCCTGGAAGGCTCCCCCGCGAGAGAATTGGGACAAGTAACGTCAAATTCAGATCCGAAATCAAGTGACTTCGCTTCTCCTTATGATATCCGATACCGCGGCCAATGATGAGATGCGCTCGACGCCGGGATAGCCGTCGAGCGAATGCTGCTTTCCTGGATCGAACAGCACCACCGGAATTTTCGCCGCGCTCGCCCCGTGAATATCCAGCGCGACCGAATCGCCCACGTGCAGCGCCTGTCCGGGCGCAATCGAATGCTTGCCGAGCGCCACTTCGAACAGCCGCGGCGACGGTTTCGCGTAGCCCGCTTCCGACGAGATCGTGACCGAGTCGAAGAAACGGCTAAGCCCGAGACCCTCGAGAATCCCGTACACTCTGGCGTCGAAATTTGAAATCACACCCAAGGCGAACCCGCTGTCCTTTAGACGCGCGAGCAGGGCCGGCGCTTCATCGTCGGTGCGCCAATGGGCGGGATCGGCGAAAAACGCGAACAGCGCGTCGAAGTAGGCGTCGAAGTCGGTGAAGTCACCCATCCCGGCGAAGGTCTCCGCCACTCGCGTGCGCCACCATTCGCGCTCCAGGCGGCGCAATTCGGCGGGCGGATGGCCCTTCCCGAACGCCAGCGGCGGCGCCGCCGGAAATACGCGCCGAAACGCGGCGCCGACCGCTTCCTCGTCTGCGTCGACGCCGTATTCGCGCGCCAGTCGCGCATAGCTTCTTCCGATCGGCTGGCGGGCGTCGAAGATGGTTCCCGCCGCATCGAAAAAAATCGCCTTCAGCATCGCCTATTCATTCTAGTGAACCAGGAATCGCCTCGATTTGTTCCCGCATAAATTATTCCGCGATTCCATCCCAGACCTGGATCAGCGCGCCGTACGCCGCGCGCGGCGAGATGAAGAATTGGCGCCGGCCGTGGCGATTCTTGCTCTCGCCCACCACCCGCACAGCGTCCTGCTTGAGCTTCGCCAGCGTGGCGTCGAACTCCTTCAGATCGATCGTAATATGATGTAGTCCCTCGCCGCGCCGCTCGATAAACCGCGCAACGAAATCGTCCTCCACCGGATGCCCCGGGCTCTGGATCAACTCAAGCTTGCCGCCCGCGATCTCGAGCTGCGCTACCAGCGAATTGCCGGTCGACCGATTTATCTGCTTCTCGCGCACGATACGCGCGGGAAAATAGCGCTGGAAAAATTCGATGCCCTTGTCGATGTCCCTGACCGCGATCGCGACGTGATCGAACCGCGCCTTCCGGTCGATTACCGGCTTCATCCGCGGCGCGTCGTAGTTCGCCATCTGCCATACCTGGATCAGCGTGCCGAACGCCGCGCGCGGCGAGATGAAGAAGATCCGATTGCCGTCCTCGAACACCTGCTCGTCCACGATCCTGACGCCGTCGGCTCTGAGCTTTTCGAGCATCGGGCCGAAGTTATCGAGCTCGAACGCGAGATGATGAAGTCCGCCGCCGCGCTTGCGCACGAACTGGTTCACGAAGCCGTCCTGCCCGGGAGGATCCTGGATCAGCTCGACTGGGAACCCGCCGAGAAAAAAATCCTCCCAGTAGAGCGCGCCGCTCACCTGCTCACTCAGCATCTTCATGTTGCGATCGTGAAGCGGGAAGTAACGCGCCAGAAACGCGCGTGCCGGATCGATTTCCGGCACCGCGAGCGCGACGTGATCGAACCTGATACGAAAATCCTGCCCTGCCGCCATGTCAAGTGTTTTCCTTACGCAAGCTCGGGGCGAAGCGCTTGAGCAACAAGCGCCAGTTGCGCCAAATCAACGGCCATCCGTTCCACAATTTTTGGCTGTAGACCTTTGCCGATTGGCTGGCCAATGACAACGCTGGAACTTCAAAGAAATTCGAGACTGGCGTCGAGCTTGCCGCCGTTGTGGCGCACCACGATATAGCCGCCGCCCTTGAACGGCCCTGCATTCAGCACCTTGGTCGTGTCCACCGTATCGACGCCCGCCGATTCATGAATGTGTCCCGTGATGCATACCTCGGGCTTGATCTCTTCGATAAAGCGGCGCACCGCCTTGCTCCCCACCGGCGTTCCGTTCACCAGCCGATCGCATTTGGTCTCGAACGGCGGCGTATGGCAAACCATCAGCAGCGGCCGCCGTCCCTCGACTTCGCGATAGCCGCGCTCGAGCGTCGCCGTGAGTTCCTCTTCGGTAAGCTCGGTTGGCGTTTTGAACGGCGTGATATTGGAGCCGCCGCAGCCGAAAATCGCGAGCCCATCGATCACCATCCCGCGCCCGTGCAGCGCCACTCCCTCCTGCTCGAGAAACGGGATCACCTCGCGCTGGTCGAGATTACCGGGGAGCGCGAGAACGCGGCCCGCGCCATCGATTGAGCCCTCTACTGTCGCCGGGTCGCGTGCGAATTGGGCCATCGCGCGCCGCGCGTCGCCGAGCACCTTGCTGGCGTCGTCCGTTCCGCCAAAGTTGGTCAGGTCACCGGACATGATAATCAGATCGGTGTCGCGCAACACCTCGCTCATCCGCTCGAGATTGCGCGTTGCCATATGCACGTCGCCGAAGGATACAATCTTCATCGCACTGCGATTAGAATAGCGCAGCTCGGCAGTTTCGTCATAGCGCACGCGGCCCATATATCGGAATCGAACGCAGAAACTGCTCAATCGATGGAAAATTTCGCAATCGTTCTATTCAAACCCAAGTCGTCGGGAAATATCGGCGCGGTCGCGCGTGCGCTCAAGAACATGGGCCTCGGCGATTTGCGCCTGGTAGCGCCGCCGTCGTTTAATCGCCGCGCGGCCGACGCGATGGCGGTGCACGCGGACGATATCCTCGACCGCGCTCGCGTCTATCCTGATCTAATTTCGGCGCTCGACGATTGCACATTCACCGTCGGCACCACCTGCCGTCCGGGACCCTATCGCAGCTCGGCGAAGACGCTGCGCGAGATGGCGGGCGAGCTCGTGCTCGAAACCAGCGTCAACAAGGTAGCGATTATCTTTGGACCCGAGGATTTCGGTCTGAGCAACGAGGAGCTGAAGCTGTGCCAGCAATTAATGACCATTCCCGCTTCGCCCGATTATCCCTCGCTCAATCTCGCGCAAGCCGTAATGGTGGTGTCATACGAACTGATGATGGCGGCGACGGGGCTCCAGGCACTCACCGCTCACGCCGATCGCGCAAGCTCCAATGACGAAGAGAGAAACGCCGTTTCGGACCTTTCGAAACCAATCGAGCGCGCGCCCGCCGCCGCGGTCGACGCGATGATGGAGCGGATGGCGGATGCGCTGATCGCGATCGGCTTCGCCTCCGCCGATAACCCCGATCACATCATGTTCGCGATCCGAAACATGCTAGGGCGCAGCGGAATCACACCGCGCGAGCTCGATATCCTGAACGGCCTCGCGCATCAGATCGGATGGTTCGCCGAGGGCGGCCGCGAAACTATCCAGTCCAAGCTACGGGCCGGCCGTAAAATTAGATAGACTGTAGCCATGGCCGAGATTATCGACTTCGCCGAAATTCAGGCCGCGCGCCTTCAGCAGCGCCAGCGCCGCGAGCACGAAAGCCTCGAGCAGGCGGTCGAGCTGGTGCGGATGAATTTGACCGCGGTCGCCAACCAGCTCGAAAGCGCCTCGAACGCGGAGCGCGTCGAGCTGCTCGACCGTATCGACAAGCTGAGCGCGGTGATGCGCTACGGAATTCGCCTGCTCGGCAACGCTCCCTCGGCACCCTTCGATGACGTCGGGCGCGCCGGCTAATCGCCGCTCCCGGATGTGGAGTGTCGTTGCCCGCTAGCGCGGCATTTTCCCTGATAGTGCTACTTGAATGACGGCGTTGTTCAAAAGCGCGCAGACCGCCGCTGAACCGACGCCCGCGGCGGAATCGGCTCCGGTCGAAGCCGCCGCGAACCACGATGACCGTACGCCGTTCTTTATAGTCGGGATTGCGGTCGCGATCGTTGCCGCGCTCGCGATCCATCGGCTGCGCGATTTTCCTTATCCGCTCGATTGGCGCGGCGCTTTCAAGGGCGCGTTCTCGATGCTTCCGCAAACCGGTTGGGCGCTGGTTAGGGTCTGGAGCTTTCTTGCGATCGGCGTTTCGATCGTTGGCGGCCTTTTGCTGAGCGTCGATCCGGAGCTCGGGCTCGGCGACGCGATTCTAGGCGGCGCGGCGGGCCTCTGGATCGGCGCTTTCGTGATCGGACAGGCGCTCGGCCCGATCGGCCTGTTCCGCACGGCCTCCATCTGGATCATTCTCGCGCTCGGCGCGTTGTGGCTGTGGCGCCGGCCGCCGCAGCTCAAGTTAACGCCCCTCGACACTGGCCAGAAGCTCGCGCTGCTGACCCTCGCGCTGCTCGCGATTACGATGCTGCCGATGCAGCTCGCATCGCCGGTGGTGCCGTACATGGACGTGCTTTCCTATCCCGCGTCGGTGCAGCGGATTCTGACTTTCGGCGTCTACCTGCCGTTCGACAACGATCCCTATGGTCAATGGGGACCGTACGCGCAGACGCCCGCGCTCGAGCTGTTCTACGCCGCCGTCGCGCTGGGAAGTCATAGCCGGCTCGCGGTGTTGGCGGAGAGCGCGATGATGGTTCCGATGGCGGCGCTGATCATATTCGGAACCTACCGCCTGGGGCGCACGCTGTTCGATCCGGCTTGCGGCGGGATGGCTGCGTTGCTTTTGTTCCTTACCTGCTTGCCGCGCCGGGCGCAGGGGATGCGCGGCACCGCGGTCGATTTCGCTTTGATCGGAATCGGCCTCGCTTTTTTTCTCGACTCGCGCAGAAGCCGTATCAGGATTGCCGTGGGCGCTCTCGCGCTCGGCACTGCGGTCGCCTCACACGGGATTATCGGCGGTCTCGCAATGATCGTCGCGGGTGGCGGCCTGCTCTTGTGGCTCGCCGAAGGTGATCTCGCAGGCTTTGTGCACGGCATCGTCTGTTTGATCGGAGCCTCGCTGCTTGCGGTCCCCGAATTCGCCGTCGGATTGGCCAAGCCGCTTCCGTATCCGGTTCTGCCGCTTGTCCAGTTGGCCGCTATTGCAACGATTGTTGCAGCGGCCGCTACGCTCCCGCCGCGCTTCTCCGAGCCGCGCCGATCGATCGCGTGGCTCAACTGGACGCTGGTACTGCTGCTTGGCTTTGGGATTCTTTATCGGCACGCGACCGTGCGCGCGTCGGTCTACGAGCAGGTCGCGGGTCATCTGCCGATGCTGATGCTGTTCGCGTTCGGCGGGATGCTCGCGATGTTGAACATATGGTATCGGGAGCCGGGCGCGATGCGCTACGGCGGTTTGGCGGTGTTCGCGCTGCTGCTGGCGATCGCGGCGGAGTATCTCGGCGAATTCTTATTTCATCTCACCGCCAGTCCGTCGGTGCAGATGATGATGTGGGATATCGTGATCAAGAGCTGGGATTACTGGTCGCCATATTTTCTGCTGTTTCCGGCTGGATTTTTGTTCGCGCTGTTTTACCAGCGATGGTCGAAGCCGATCACGATTCTCGCGCTGCTCACACTCCTGATTTATCCGTGGCGTCAGATGCCTAACGCCACCGATTACGATTCCGACGAGCATTCCATCAGCCAGCTTTGGGGCTTCAATCTCGCGACCGCGACCTTCGGCTACTGGAACACCAGTAACGACCCGCGATGGAGCTTCGGCCCGAATGAATTCGCGCTGCTCCGCGTGCTTGACGCGGAGATTGCCGCCGGCCGTATCACGCTCGCAACCCATCTGCTGCACATCGCGCCGAACACCTCGCCATGGGTTTTCGCGCATGTCTCGGTGTTTGATGGTGTCGACGAAGATCCGGTCGAGGTAGAAGCTCCCCAGAGCTCGTTGTGGCAGGCCGGCAGCAGGGTGCGCGAAATCGGCAAATTGAGCGAGGCGCTGGCCGCCAAACCGCCCTATATACTGGATCAAGTGAACGCCACCGAGATCAACGCGCGAATTTCGGATGATTACGACGAGATTTTCCATCGCGGCGATCTCACACTCTTCCGCCGCCGCGATCTCGCCCCGGGCGCACCGTCGAAGAATTCCTGAGTCGCGCAATCAACTCCGATCTGGACCGATGCCGGGCACATCTATAACCTCGCCTATCGGGGAACTAGATCCAATCCATCCTGCGCCGCTCACAAGCGGGCGCGTCAGAATGCGAGGTTAATGTCTGCGCGAGAATTGCGCGGGCAAGATTTGTAATGAAGATTCCAGTTGCAGTAGTGGGAGCCACCGGAATCGCCGGCCAGCAGGTGTTGGCGGCGCTCGACGGACATCCATATTTCTCGATCGCGGCGGTCGCGGCCTCCGAGCGTTCGGCGGGCAAGCCCTTTATCGACGCCATTACCGACAAAGACAGCGGTATCCGGCGATGGTACGTCGAGCGCAGCGAGCCGCCTGGCGATGCGCTCGGCCTGCAGGTGCAGGAGGCCAAGTCGCTGAAGCTCGACGGCATCAGCCTGGTGTTCGCCGCGGTCGAATCCGAAGCCGCGCGCGAGCTCGAGCCAATCTACGCCGCGCGCCTGCCGGTTATCTCGACCGCACGGCCCCATCGGATGGACCCCGACGTCCCGCTGGTGATCCCCGGCCTGAATCTCGATCATCTCGGCCTGGTCGAGACACAAAAGCAAAAGCGCGGCACCAGGGGATATATCATCACGCTGCCCAACTGCACCGCGACCGGCCTCGCGATTACGCTCAAGGCGCTCGACGATGCTTACGGAACCGAAGCCGCGATGGTGACCACGATGCAGGGAATATCGGGCGCGGGACGCGACCTGCCGGCGTTGGATATCGTCGAGAATATCATTCCGTATATCCCGCGCGAGGAAGAGCGCGTCACGATCGAGACCCGCAAAATTCTCGGCCGCTTCGCTCGCGACCACGTCGATGAGCTGGATCTGAAAGTCAGCGCGACCTGCACGCGGGCGGGCGTGATCGCCGGTCACACCGAAGCGGTTTCGGTTGCGCTCGGGAAAAGAGCGTCGGTGGAGGAGGTGATCGAAACGTTTCAGAATTTCGGCCGCGACTTCACCAAGCTCGAATTGCCCACCTCTCCGCGCCACATGATTAGTGTGCATCGCGACCCGATGCGCCCGCAGCCGCGCCTCGACCGCGACGCGCAGGACGGCATGACCACCTCGGTCGGCCGCGTACGCCACGACGAAGTACTGCCTCACGGCGTCAAGTACCTGCTGGTGACGCACAACGCCTGCATGGGCGCCGGCAAAGGCGCGGTGCTGGTCGCGGAATACATGAAGCACGCGGGGTATTTGAGGTAGCGCGCTTTAATTAGTTCATTATGAAGCGCCATGAAGAGTATCCCGTGAATCGCGAAGCGGTCTTGAACCGCAAGCCCACACATCCCGGCGACTGGTTTACCGAAGATATCTTGCCGCATCTTGGTCGGCGGACGATCAGCGAGATGGCCACGTTGATGGGAATCAGCCGTCAGCATTTGCACGGAGTTATGTCAGGAGAGCGGTCGATAACCGCAGATATGGCGGTGAGACTCGGCAAGCTGTGCGGAAATGGTGCGGAGATTTGGCTCGGTCTCCAGGCACGCTACGACGCGTGGGAGGCGAGGCGTCGGCTCGCAAAAGAACTCAAAAAAATTCCTAGTCTTTCAGACTAGCGTTCTTTGCTGACCGAGCCTTCGATTGACATTACCCCCCAAGTCCATTATCGATTGATCAGGAATTAACCTTATCAAGAGCGGCGGAGGGAACAGGCCCGACGATGCCGCAGCAACCGGCCCTTCACGGGGTGCTGGTGCTAATTCCGGCAAGGCGATGAGCCTTGGAAGATAAGGTGAGAGCGTGCTCGCGCCCCTCTCCCTTATCGCAGGGAGCGGGGTTTTTAGTTTCTGCCTTTTCCCCTGCTCATCCTGATGATTGACAGCTCCGGCGGCCTTTAGCCGCACGGACGGGAGTCGCGTATCGGAATGGGTCGTGTCCTTATAATCGGAGTCGGAGGGCTGGGAGTGCCGGCCGCAATGGCGCTGGCGCGCTCTGGCGCGGCCTCGCTGACCCTGGCCGATGCGGAAGCGGTCGAGCTTTCGAATCTCGCGCGGCAGGTAATCTATCGAACTTCCGATATCGGGCAGCCCAAGGTTCGCGCTGCCGCGCGACGACTTCAGAGCGGGTTTCCGGGATCGGCAATTGAGTGTATCGAGCAGGAAATCTCCGCCGATAACGCCGAGCAAATTATTGCGGCGCATGATTTCGTGATCGACGGTACCGATAACCCGGAAGTCAAGTTTCTTATCAACGACGTTTGTATCGCGACGCGCAAGCCGTTCACATACGGCGGTGTGCTGGGACTTCGCGGACAGGCGATGACCGTTATCCCGGGACGGACCGCGTGCCTGCGATGCCTTTTCGAAGAACCGCCGCTGGACGCCGAGATCGCCAGTTGCCGCGATGCCGGAATTCTCGGGCCGATCGCGGCCGCGATCGGCGGAATCCAGGCGGCGGAGGCGATTGCGTTCATTAGCGGCGCGACGCCGGAGCTGGCGGGCAGGATGCTCACGTATGACGCGACCGGAATCAGCCGAATCCGCGTCACGACGGTTAAGCCGCGTCCCGGATGCGCGTGCGGGGCGGCGATTATCGCGCAACGAGTGGCAGGCTGAAGGGGCCGCAGGAAAAAATCGAACTATGAGCTACGTAATAAATCTGACGTGCCGCGAATGCGGCCAGGAATATCCGGTTGAGCCGGTCCACGTGTGCGACACCTGCTTCGGTCCGCTCG
>DATJOQ010000178.1:0-2939 GCA_035506935.1 Binataceae bacterium (SeqCode)
CGCAAAATCGCACTCGCCACGTCCGGCTCGGCGAATGACGAAACGAAACTGGAGATAGCCTCGACCCCGGCCTCGGCGCGATTCTCGAAGCCGGGCAAATCCGATAATCGCAACGAAAACGTCCCGAACTCGTGACGCCCGGCCAGATGAGCGGCCAATACCTTGTAATAACTGAAGGCGGTATCGCGGCTGCGGAATACCTCGACCTTTTCTGGTAGTTGGATAACCTCACCCGGCAGCAGCGGATAGCGAAAGGGCAACGTGGGAGCGAAATCGCTGAGCGAATCGATGCGAAACTCGAGCGGAAATAGCATCCGCATGAACTTCGTCAGGAGCCCCTTGATCTCGTGAAGTGGCTGTGCGGTTAGGTTTTCCACTGCCGTCCGTGATTGAATTTGATCGATTGGAACATCGTCGCACAAAATAGTCCTGGAATGGCCGTGCGACCAGCGTCATCCGACGCAAAGCTTGACTCTGACGACTCGGGCAGACTTAACTGAATTGAAACGATGCTAGCCACCAATAATCCTGATTGTTCCCACGCCCAGCGGCTCTCGGTATCGGCGTTTATTTTGGCGCTCGTATTCGGATCCGCCGCAATCGCTCGCGCCGGCATCACCGACGCGGTCAAAGCAGTGACCTTGAAAAACGACCTGCGAATTCTGGTGCTCGAAAATCATAAGGCGCCCGTGGCCACGCTCAACATCTTTTACAAAGTCGGGTCGCGCAATGAGCAAATCGGTACCACCGGAATATCGCATCTGGTCGAGCACCTGATGTTCCGTGGAACCAAGAAGCTCCAACCCGAAGAGTTCTCTAATATCATACAGGAGAACGGCGGGATGGATAACGCCTTCACCACCGCCGATTACACCGACTACTTCGAAGTGATCAATAAGGACCATCTTGATGTGCCGATCTCGCTCGAGGCGGATCGGATGGGCGATTTCGATCCCAAGGGCTTCGACTCGGAGAAGGCGGTAGTGATCGAAGAGCGCCGCCTGCGCACCGAAGACAATCCGCAGGACGCGCTCGAGGAACTCACGCAGGCGCAGGCCTACCTCGCGCATCCGTATCACTGGCCGGTGATCGGATGGATGCACGATATCCAGAATCTGACGCTGCGGGACGCCCTGACCTACCATCTGATCTACTACTCGCCGCAAAACGCGATCGTGGTAGCGGTAGGCGACTTCGACGGTGATAAGGTGATCAAGCAGATCAGCGAAGCGTTCGGCTCGATTAGAAACGGGCCCAAGCCGCCGCCGGTGACCGACGTCGAGCCGCCGCAGGAAGGTGAGCGGCGCGCCGTCCTGAAACACGCGGCGGAACTGCCGGCGTTTACCGAGGCCTACCACGTGCCGAATTACAAAAGTCCCGATAGCTTCGCGCTCGAGATAGCGTCGGTGGTGCTGGCCGGCGGCAAGAGCTCGCGCCTATATCAGGAATTGGTGATGCACAAGCGAATGGTGATCGATGTCGACGCGAGTTACGAACGGCTCTCTTTCGATCCGACCTTGTTCTGGGCATCGGCGCAGCTTCGTCCCGGATTGAAGACATCCGACGTGAGCGCGGCTCTCGATAAAGAAATTGCGGCGCTGCGCGACCATCCAATCTCCGACGAAGAGCTGCAAAAAGCCAAGAATCAGGAGCAAGCTGATTTCGTCTACGGACAGGATTCGATCTTTCGCGAAGCGATGCTACTCGGACAATACGAAATGCTCGGCAATTACAAGATGCTCGACCAGTATCTCGCCGGTATCGACAAGGTCACAGCGGCGGACGTCCAGCGGGTTGCCAAGCAGTATTTAATTGATAGCAACCGCACGCTTGGCGTACTGGTGCCGACCGGCATGCTGCGCCATCCGGGGGGAGGACCGAGCGGCGGCGCGGTTCATCACGTGATGGCGGGCGAGGAATCGCGATGAGCCGGCACAGATTCGCTCCGCTAATCGCAAGCGTGATAGTGGCCGCGTTCGCGCTGTTGGGTTACGCGCGCGTGTGCGGCGCGATCGAGATCAAACGGCAGGTGCTGAGCAATGGCGCGATCCTGCTGGTCTCGGAGCAGCATCAACTGCCGATGGTCACGATCGAGATGGCGTTCGACGGCGGATCGCGCCGCGACCCGAAGGGCAAGGAAGGTCTGGCGCGCCTGACTGCCGAATGCCTCAGCGAGGGCACCAAGGAACTGACCGCCGAGCAACTGAACCAGAAGATCGATTTCATGGGCAGCTCGCTCGGGGTTTCCGCAGGGCAGGATTACGCCAGCGCCGGCATCACCTCGCTCAAGAAATATTCCGCCGACACGCTGCATCTGATGGCGGCCGTGCTCACCGCTCCCGCGCTTCGTGACAGCGATATCCTGCGCAAGCGCGCCGAACAGCTGGCAGATCTCAACGCCGCCGAAGAGCAGCCGGGTTATATCGCCGAGCGCGATTTCAGCAAACTACTGTTCGGCGATGGACCATACGGTCATCTTCCGAGCGGCACTCTCGATACGGTCAAGGGTCTGACTCCCGACGACGTGCGCGCTTTCTACCACAAATATTATCGCCTGGGCGGCGCGATCATCGCGGTCGCCGGCGACGTCAAGGCTGATGAAGTCAAAAGCGCGCTCGAAAAGGAACTCCAGGGCTTGAAGGGTTCGGTCGAGCCGCAAGCGACGCCGCCCGCGCCCAAAGTTCCGCCCGGCGCGCATGTAACCAAGGTTGATCGGGACATAGCCCAAGCCAACGTAGTTCTTGGCTTTGGCGGCATCGAGCGTTCCAATCCCGAGTACTACAAGCTTCAGGTGATGAATTACATCCTGGGCGGCGGCGGTTTCGCGTCGCGTCTGGTCAAGGTGGTGCGCAGCGAGCACGGGCTCGCGTATTCGGTCGACAGCGGTTTTGAGGCGTCGCTGTTTCCGGGTTCGTTCCGGGTCGTTCTGCAAACCAAAA
>DATJOQ010000179.1:0-3864 GCA_035506935.1 Binataceae bacterium (SeqCode)
ACTTAAGCATTTTGAGACTTCTCCTTGGACGGTACGATTGCCTTTAGCGACCATATGGATCGTATAGCCGCTGCGCCTTTGTCGTGCGGCCTCGATGGAGATGGTAATTTTAGGCGACGTAAAAGTCAAACCAAAGCTTAATACCCATCATTTACAATTTATCGAGCAAATGGGGCCGATTAGGGGGAATTTGAGCGGACATGGCGGGAGTTGCCACATAATAGGGGCTGTTTAACGCGGGAGGCGAAAAAAACGCGTGGTTTCTCGCGGTAAAGTGGCCCAAAGCCGCCGCGAATCACCATAGCTGTCCGAAACGCCTACGACCGGCCAGGGTGGTCAGACGTTCCAGGCGGAGCGCTCCTGCTTGGGCAAGGTTTATTGAGATATGCTCGAAAATGCGGCAGTCGCGCGCCGATTTATCGCCGCCGCATAGCGGGCGGTGAAAATGAATCCGGCGACTACTGTTAGGGTCGGCAAAAGGACGGCGAACGGGCGGGGTGGAACAGGCCCGAGCGCGACGGCAGCGATTGCCAGATTCAGGGTGAAGATCGCCGCCCACATCAGCGTCAGGATTACAGCGGTGCGCAGGAACAGTGGATGCTCCCAGAAATCGGGCGGTGTAACTTCACGCGCGAACTGAAGCGTGAACGGAGCACCTGACAACATCGACACCCACGCCATCCCGGCAAACAGCACCCACACGATCACCAGGCTGTATTTCCAAAACATCCATAGGACAAAACCGCCCAGCAGGACCGCCGCGGCAGCGATCACAAAAAACACCAGCGTCATCCAATCCGGCAGTTTGACGTCGAGCCCTCGCGCGGCTCGAGCTGCCGTCGGATAAAGCGCGAGCAGCAATCCCGCGTACGCGCCGGCGTGCGGCTGTCCTATCCGCGCCAGCCCGAAGAAAAGCATCCAGGGCAACCATCCCCAGACTGGAGACGCAGGTGATGGGGAGGTGGTTGACACATCGGCATCATAACCCTTCGCATTCGTGCTGCGCGAGCATCATCCTAATTCAAACAAAACGGAAATCCGAAAGCGCCGCGGTTGGTGTTGCGAGGCGAATCGCAGCTCAAAGACTCTTGTCGACAGGCGTGAATTTCGTCACGATCAACGATGTTATCCTTCGATTTCAGGCTCTTTGGACAGAGTGTACAGCGGCCGCGGTCAAGACCTTATCGCCGGACAAACGACCGCTGCGCACAGTGGAAGGCTTCCAGCTGGAGGATTTCGATGAAGACTCGTGAGCTCGGCAAAAGCGGCCTCAAGGTTTCCGCGATGGGTCTCGGATGCATGGGAATGTCCGAGTTTTACGGCCCCGGCGACGATCAGGAATCGATCGCGACGATCCATCGCGCGCTCGAGCTTGGGGTCAACTTCCTCGATACCGCTGACGCGTACGGTCCGTATACCAACGAAGAACTGGTGGGGCGTGCGATTCGCGGCAAGCGCGATCGTTACATTATCGCCACCAAGTTCGGGATCGTGCGAGGACCAGACCCGGCCTCGCGCTCGATCAGCGGGAAGCCGGATTACATCCGCTCGGCGTGTGAAGGAAGCCTGAAGCGCCTCGGCATCGAAACCATCGATTTGTACTACCAGCATCGCGTGGACACGAACATTCCGATCGAAGAGACCATCGGCGCGATGGCGCAATTAGTCAAGGAAGGCAAGGTTCGTTATCTGGGAATGTCAGAAGCCGGCGAGAAAACCCTGCGGCGTGCCTGCAGCGTTCATCCGATAGCCGCGCTGCAAACTGAATATTCATTGTGGAGCCGCGAGCCCGAGGACGGACTGCTCGCCACCTGCCGCGAGCTGGGTGTCGGCTTCGTCGCATACAGCCCCTTCAGCCGCGGTATTCTTACCGGGCAGATCAAGAGTCCCGAGGATTTCGAGCCTAATGATTTCCGCCGCAATTCGCCGCGCTACCAGGGCGAAAATTTCCGTAAAAATCTCGACGTGGTCGAACGCATCAAGGCGATGGCGTCGGAGAAACATTGCACGCCGGGACAGCTCGCGCTCGCGTGGGTGATGGCGCAGGGCGAGGATATCGTGCCGATCCCCGGCACCAAGCGGCGCAAGTACCTGGAAGAGAACGCCGCTGCGGCCGAGATAAAGTTCACCGCGGAAGAGCTCGAGCAGATCGAGCGCATCTCGCCCAAGAACGCCGCCGCCGGCCTGCGCTATCCCGAGGCCTTCATGGGTTTCCTCAATCGTTGATGCGTCGGACGCCGTCGAAAGATCCATGCAGCTGCTGAACCGCATCGAGCGATTGTCGGCGATTGCCATTTTGGTGACCGCAGTCGCGATCCTTGCGACTGCGGCGAGTGCGACCTCGGACGCGGACAACATGTTTTTTCTGGTCGCGACTCGCGACTTGCCCGATCCCTTGTTCGCCGAGACCGTCATCCTGATGATTCCGCATACACCGCCGCCGTTGGTGGTCGGACTAATCGTCAACAAGCCGACCGACAGGCGGCTGAGCGAGCTGTTGCCTGAAAGCCCGGTCCTGAAGAACCGCAGCGACGACGCTTATTTCGGCGGCCCGGTCGACGTCGACGAGCCGGCGATCGTTTTTCGCAGCGCCGAAGCCCCGGGGCATGTGATGCCGCTGTTTGACGGCGTTTACGTGAGCCTCGATCCCGAACGGGTCGCAGCATTATTGAAAGATCGCGCACTCAAGGATCTGCGTCTCTACTTCGGGCGCGCGCAATGGAGCCGCGACCAGCTTCATGGCGAGATGCTGCGCGGCTCGTGGTACGTCGTTCCGGCCGATCCGACGTTTGTCTTCAGCGCCGATCCCAAGCATGTCTGGCGCGCGCTGGTCGAGCGCGCCGAGTTGCAGAAGGCGGCGGCATTCACTAACGGCTATTAAGCCGAGCGTTTCCTCATCCGGCGATGCTCACTTCAATCCTTGCGGGCGCCGACCAGCCGCACTACGCTCGCGCGCATGGCGAGGAGCAGACCTGTCGCGCTTCGGCTCGAGTCGCGCGTGCGCCGATTAGATTCACGCGAACGATGGGTTGCGACGTTGCGGAAATTCACCCGCAACATGACGCGCCCCTCCGGCAAGCGTTACTGGGCGCCTGAATTCGAGACCGCTTCACGCTCACGACTGCGCGATATCCAGGCCGAGAAGCTGAGCGCGCTGATTCCTCATCTTTACGACCACAGCCCGTTTTATCGTGCCAAATTCCGCGCCGCCAAACTCAAGCCGGACGATTTCAAGTCGCTCGACGATCTGACGAAATTCCCGGTAACCACCAAAAACGAGATGGCGGATGACGTGGTGACGCATCCGCCCTGGGGCACATACACGCCGATCGATGATCGCGCCTGGCGCGAACGCGCATGGATGGTATTTTCGTCCTCGGGCACGACCGCCACGCCTCGCTCCTTTCGTTACACCATGCTCGATCGCGAATTGTGGGCGATGACCAGCGCGCGCGCATTGTACGCGATGGGCGTGCGGGCGGGTGATACCGCGCTCACCTGCACCAACTACAATCCGCACGTTTTCTTCTGGTCGATTCACTACGCATTCAACCTGATGAAAGTAGCGGTGGTGCCGGGCGGAGTCGCAAGCGCGCGAAGAGTTCAGATGATCGAGAGCTACCGCCCCACCCTGCTCGCTGCGACGCCTTCCTACGCGCTTCATCTGGCAGATACGATGCGCTCGCTGGATCTCGATCCCGCCGCGAGCTCGATCGAGAAACTAATCTGCGGCGGCGAGCCGGCGTCGGGAATTCCATCGACCCGCCGCCGTCTTGAACAGACCTGGCGCGCGCAATTGCACGACGTCTACGGATGCACCGAAGCGGTGCCGGGCGGATGGGCCTTCACTTGCGAGGAGGGACT
>DATJOQ010000180.1:0-9439 GCA_035506935.1 Binataceae bacterium (SeqCode)
AGTCACTTCCGTCGGTAAATCTCGGCAGCTTTCTCCGCCGGTGGCTGTCACCAATTCGCCTATCTGACATTCGTTTTGTGTTTGAAAGTCGGGCTGGGATGTGGTTTGGTCCGTGGAGTAACCGACCGGGTTTTCAAGACCCCGAGGAGGCAAGAAATGGCGAGACCAAAGGTCATTGTCCAGCTCTATCCGATGTTGCCCGCCAGGGATCGCGCGGAGCGCGAACGGCTTCGCCCACTCGGACGCGATAGCGAGCTGTATCATCGCGTGCTGCATGAATCACTCGATCTGGTCAGGGAAATCGACCAGATGGGGGTGTGGGGCATCAGCACGATCGAGCACCATCTTCACTCCGAAGGTTACGAGCTCGGCCCCAATCCTGGCGTGTTGAACGCATGGTGGGCTGGTGCGGTGAAGCGCGCGTATCTGGGCGCGCTCGGTTACGTGATGGCGACGCGGGATCCGATTCGGGTGGCGGAGGAAACGGCCATCCTGGATCATATGACAAACGGGCGATTCTTCGTTGGTTTGACCCGCGGCTACCAGGCACGCTGGACCAATATCCTGGGGCAGTCGATTGAGGCGGTCGCGACTCTTTCCGACGGCAGCTCCGACGACGCCAGGAATCGACAGGTCTTTGAAGAGCGCACCGAGATGCTGCTCAAGTGCTGGGCGGAAGATTCGGTCGCGATAGATGCGCCGCACTACCAGATTCCGTATCCGTTCGAGACCGGCGTGCGCGGTTATCCGGCGTGGAAGAACGCGTCCACTGCAGGCGCGCCGGGCGAAGTCGGCCCCGACGGCAGCATCAGGCGCGTCAGCGTGGTGCCGAAACTCTACACCAAGCCGCATCCGCCGATTTTCGTCGCGATGAGCGGCAGCGCGAGCTCGATTCCTTTCCTCGCGCGCCACGGTTTCCGGCCGACCTACTTCACCAATCTCGAGAACGTGCTCAATTTTGCGAGGATGTACGTGGATGAGGCGCGCGCGGCAGGCAAGTCGTTCACGCTCGGTCAGCGCCAGAATATCGTGCGATGGTTCCACGTAGGACGCAACGAGCAGGAATTCCGCGACAAGCTGATGAAGTATGACTTCGAGATGTACGACAACTTCTACACCGCGTTCTTCCCGAAGTTGCCGCACTTCGCCGACGCCAACGCTACTTTGCAGAGCATGATCGACAGCGGCATCTTCATGGGCGGGACCGTCGAGCAGCTGAAGCAGCAGTGGCGGCACATCTTCCAGAACCTTCCCGCCGAGTACATCACGCTGATCTGGCACTACGCGCAGGTACCCAAAGAAGAAGTGCTCGAGGAGCTGGACGTTTTCATGACCAAGGTGCTGCCCGAGCTCGACGCGCCGGATTCAGTCGAGGAGCGCGCGGTCGAAGCGCATCCGGCGTAACGTGTATCGGCTGGCGAAAAGCTTTTATGAGCTCGATCGTGGCGTGTGAGCGTTAATGATGAAGATCGGCGTATTGGCGTTCATCCGGGAAGATACTCCAGACGCGGCGACTGTCGCGAAAAAGTGTGAGGCACTGGGCTTCGAATCGATGTTCATCCCCGAGCATCCGATCATTCCGGTCGAATGCAAAACTCCCTACCCGCTGGGCGACGGCAAAATCCCCGAGAGCTACGCGCACATGCCCGATCCGTTCGTTTTGCTCGGCTTCGCCGCCGCCGCCACCAAGCGAGTGAAGCTGGGCACGGGAATCTGCCTGGTCCCGGAGCGCGATCCGATCGTTCTGGCCAAAGAGGTTGCGACGCTCGACTACTTTTCTGGCGGCCGTTTTCTGTTCGGTATCGGAGCCGGCTGGCTGGCGGACGAAACCGAAATCATGGGCGTCGAATTCAAGAAGCGCTGGAAGGTCACACACGAATACGTGCGTGCGATGAAGGCGATGTGGACCGAGGAGCAACCGAGCTTTTCGGGCGAGTTCGTGAGTTTTCCAAAGATCAAGTCGTATCCAAAACCGGTGCAGAAACCGCATCCGCCGATTCATCTTGGAGCGGGCGGGCTCGGCTCGAATCAGCGTGCTCTGAAAATGACGGTTGCCTACGCCGACGGCTGGGCGCCGATCGCGCTAAGCCCGGAACGTCTGGCGGCGGAACTCGCGACGCTCAGCAAGATGTGCGCTGACGCGGGCCGCGACTTCAGCAAAATCGAAATCTCGATCTTCATGGAAGCGGGGCAGGGCGAACCGGTTCATCGAGTCAGCGACGAGGCCGCGCGCAAGACCGTGCGCGATTACCAAGAAGCCGGTGCCCATCGCCTGATTTTCCTGGAGCATCAGGCAGGCAATCAGTTCGAAACCGATCTCGAAGTTATCGCCAAAAAGTTCATCCATTCGTAGCTGGCAGCGCGCAATCGCGGTTGAACCGAGCTACGGGTTGAACTGAGACAAACGGCGGAGTTCGCTCAACAGCGGAAAGCCCGCGGGATTGTCGATTGCTTCGGAAATCTCGTAATCGATCACGCGTTCCGCTCCAACGAAGCTCCGCGCGCGCTCCGGATCCCAATCGATCGATACCAGTCCGGTGAACTGAAGCGTGCGGCCGCTCTCGAAATCGATGAAAAGCAGCCCTGCCCGGGGATTCACGGTCACATTGCCGAGTGTGTTGAACATGCTGTTGCCATTGTAGTCGGGGAACGCGATGTGGCGCGGATCGATAATTCGAACGAAGCCGGGCTTGCCGCCTTTATGAGAGATATCCGCGCCGTGCTGCGGATGATCGGTCGCGAAAAAAAAGGTATCGGCCCTGGCGATCTGCTGCTGCTCTGCAATAGACAATGCCGACCTTCTCTGCGGGCGCTCCTGCCCCGATTGCGGATCGGGTCGAACGCCGGTAAATACGCGCTGCTGGATATAGCGACGGCAGTTGCCATAAACCTGTTCGGTCCTGATGAAAATTTTCCAGTCATCCACGAGCGCGCGGCCATTGACGCGCAAGCGTCGCGCGGTGGCGAAATCTGGAGCGAGTAAAGCGACGTGGCCTTCCTTCGCGAGATTTGTGAAAAGCGGATCGCCGGCAAACGGTCGCGGTGTGATCATGATCGTACGAGGGTCGATAACCTGAATAAATCCGGGCTCGCCGGTAACGACCGAAGCCCAGACGTTGGCGCTTTCGTCGATCGATCCGATCACGGCGATTTGCCTGCGCTCAAGAAAGTCCTTGGCCCCGGGCACGATGAATTCGAGGATGCCATCACCAACGTCTCGCGCGGCGGCGCGTACGCCCGCGCGTTCCTGAACTTCGATCTCGCCGTTATGAAATTCCATCGTTCGCAACCTTATCGCGCGCAAAATCGAACATTAGATTCTGCGCGCGGTCGCACGATTTTCAATTCTGATTGAACAGGCGCAGGCGCGCTTCGACCACCTTGCGAACCGCGGCTACAACCGGCGGGAAAATCTTGTAGGGCGCGACCTCGTCCGGATGCGCCTTCAAAGAGTTCTCCAGGCCGCGTCGCCACGCCAGCCTGAGTTCAGTGTTGACGTGAACGATAGTCATGCCGGCTTTGATCGCTCTGCGGAAATCGTTGTCGTCGGTGCCCGAACCGCCATGCAAGGTCATCGGCATTTGAACGGTCTTTTTGATCGCCGCGACACGATCGATATCGAGATGCTTGGCCGCCTCGCCCCGCACCATGCTGGTCAGCAGGCCGTGCATGTTGCCGACCGCTGGTGCCAACACGTCGACGCCGGTGGCGGTGACGAATTGGCGCGCCTCCTCCGGTGTGCTCAAAGTCATGCCGGTCGGCGCTTTGTCGAGAATTTCTGACGAGGTGCCGATATATCCGATCTCGCCCTCGACCAGGATCGCCGGATTGATCGACTTGATCGCTTCGACCGCTTTTTTGGTGTCGGCGATGTTCTGCTCGAGCGGTTTTCCCGAGCCGTCGAAGATGATCTCGTCGAAGCCGGCGCGCGCCGCCTGCTCGGCCTTCTCCAACGAATGAGTATGATCCGCATTAAGAAAGATCGGCATCCCCGTGCTCTCGCGGATGCTGCGGACCAGAGCAGCCGCCTGCGCGACGCCGACGAATTCGCGCTCGCCCTCTGAAACGCCGACCATCACAGGGACGCGCAGCTCGCTCGCTGCGGCGACGATCGCGTCGAACGCGGCCAGTTCCGAAAAATTGAAATGGCCGATCGCAACGCGCTCGCGGTCGGCTTTCACCAGCATCTCGCGCAGTGATTCCATTGGCTCAGCTCCGGCTTAGAGAATCATACGATTCTGACTTCCCCGGAGCCTGTAGCCAAGCGAATCGACCTCCCGCGAGTATGAATTTATGTCGAACGCGGGCCGCCCGTTAGCAGGCGGCTTCGCAGCAATCGGCAGGCGGCCGTCTTAGGCAACGCGCCGGCCGTTCATCTCGCCCGGTAATCCGACGATCACATGAAGCCGCGGCCTTCTTCGCGGGCTTCCTTGATAGCCTGGATATCTGCCTTGATGCGCTTCTGATCCTCTGGCTTGAAGGCTCCGCTATCCAGCGCCTTGCGGATACTTCTGGCGGCGCGCAATCCTTTGAGCATCTGATGGTTCTGGTGGGCTTCTCTGAGCTCCCGGAAATCGTCGCGCAACTGCTCCTTCTGCGCCGGCGTCAGTGTCGACCGGTCAACCCCGACATGGAGATCCATCGCGAGCTGTTCCATGTCGTCCTTCATCTGGGACGACTGCGCCGTCACGGGCGAGGTTATCGTGAGCGTCGTGCAGACCGCGAGCAGAGCCATGAACGATAGCAAAGCAAGTCGCTTTGGAGCCATGTATCGGTATCCCTTTCCGCAAGTCGTTGTGCGCAATGAATTTATGCTCCTACAAATTGAAGGCTTTCTATCACGAATTCAAAGTTGAAGGTACATCGCAAGTCGATCTGGGTAAACTTCCGGTTGACGCCGTTCCAGCCTGGGAATCTTGCGTCTGCGTCTGTGACGTATTAAAAGCTTGGTTCCATCATATGATGACGGGAAATCGAACACTAAAACCTCGCCCGTTCGACAGCATCCCGGCGCAATAGCTATGACCAAACCCGCATAGATGCGCGGAGGATTGCGGTCCTGGAAAGTACGCCGAAGCTACCCGCTGCGATAGTTGCATCTTGGCCGCGCAACGCGAGTTCGAGGCCCGAGCGGCGTGCGGGATTCTATCGCTGCGTGCGTTTGACGCTAAGCGTGGTGCTGCTGGCGAGCGGTTGCTTCGCCGTCGGTCCTGACTTCAAGCATCCAAGCGCCGCGGTCGCCGCGCGATGGAATGAAACGGGCGACTCGTCGCTCAAATATAGCCGCGAGGAATTCCGCGACTGGTGGACAGTATTCAATGATCCAGCGCTGACGCGTCTCGTCGACCTCGCCTACCGGCAGAACCTTTCCCTGCGGGTGACCGGAATGCGCGTGCTTGAAGCGCGCGCGCAATTGGGAATCGCTATCGGCGAATTCTATCCACAGCAGCAGGTGCTGAACGCCGCGGTCACTTACAACCGAATACCGATATCGCTGCCGTACATTCTGAATAGCAATACCTACTGGACAGATTCGTTCGGGGCGCAGGCGGCCTGGGAGATTGACCTATGGGGCAAGTTCCGGCGCGCGATCGAATCCGCGGATGAGTCGTTCCTGGCCTCGGTGGCGAATTACGACGACGCGCTGGTGACTCTGACCGGCGACGTTGCCAGCACCTACGTGCAGATTCGCACGATCGAAACCCAGCTTGCGATCGCGCGCGACAACGTCGACCGGCAAAAGACCGCGCTCAAGATCGCCAATTCACGCTTCCAGTACGGCACCGCAACCAAGCGCGACGTGTACCAGGCGGAAAACGTGCTCGGGGCGACCGAGGCGACGATTCCGCAGCTCACCAGCCAGTTGAACCAGGCCAAGAACTCGCTGAGCGTACTGCTGGGGATGCCGCCGGGGCAGCTCGGCGAGTTGCTCGCGGGACCCTCGAAAATTCCGACCGCGCCGGTCGACGTGACCGTGGGCATGCCGGCGGACCTGCTGCGACGCCGACCCGATATCCGCGCCGCCGAGCTGCAGGCCGCCGCTCAGTGCGCACAGATTGGCTATGCAAAAGCCGACCTGTTCCCGAGCTTCACCCTGATTGGAAACGTGGGCACGGTCGCGAGCAACGTAAATAACGCGTCGCTGGGCGACCTGTTTTCCGCGAACACCTTGGTTTACCAGGCCGGCCCGTCGGTGCAATGGAACATACTGAACTACGGTCAGATCACCAATAACGTGCGGCTACAGGATGCAAAATTTCAGGAGGCGATAATCAACTATCAGAATACCGTGTTGACCGCGCAGCAGGACGTCGAGAACGGGATCACGGTTTTTATCGAGTCGCGCCATCAGGCGGATTATCTCGCTTACAGCGTGAACGCCGCGCAGGGCGCGCTGCGCATCGCGATCATCCAGTACCGCCAGGGTATCGCCGACTTCACTACCGTGTTGACCGCTGAGCAGAATCTGTTTCAAGCGCAGAACAGTCAGGCGCAGGCGACCGGCAGTATCGCATTAGGATTGATCGCGACTTACCGCGCGCTCGGTGGCGGATGGCAGATTCGCCAGGGCCATCCTTTCATACCTGAAGAAACCCGTGCCGAAATGAGCGATCGTACAAATTGGGGAACCTTTTTGAATCCGGATCTGCTGCAGCCAGGAGCGCCTGGATTGCCCGGACCGTCGGATCAGAAGCAACCTCCGCTCGGATGGCCCGAGTTTTAGGAAGCACGCATGCGTCTCATGGATTTTTACAAGCGCGTCTTTGGGTTGCCGCGATCGCGCATCGATTATGGTGTGCTGGTCGTAGCGATCGTGGCGCTGTCGATAACCTCGATCGCGGGATGTAGACCGGAAGAGCCGCCGCCGGCGCCGCCGCCCGCGGTCACCGTGGCTCGGCCGCTGGAGCAGTTGGTTACTGATTATTTGGAATTTACCGGCAACACCGCGGCGACCGATTCGGTAACGCTGGTGGCTCGAGTCGAAGGTTATTTGGAATCGATCCACTTTACCGACGGCAGCACGGTTCACAAAGACGCTCTGCTGTTTACGATCCAGCAGGAGCAGTACAAGGCTCAGCTGCAACAGGCACAGGCGCAGGTGGAGGCGCAGCAAGCGGCATTGTGGCATGCCAAGCAGGAGTTCGCGCGTTACTCGAAACTACTGACCGAGGACGCTGCGACGCAGACCGACGTCGATCACTGGCATTATGAGCGCGATTCTGCCCAGGCCGGATTGCTTTCCGCGCAGGCCCAAGTCGTGCTCGCGAAGCTGAATCTGAGTTATACGAGTGTCAGGGCTCCGTTTGACGGCCGTATCGGACGCCATCTCGTGAATCCAGGCAACGTGGTTGGTGCGATGGGTCAGCAGACGGCGCTCGCGCAGATCGATCGCATCGATCCGCTTTACGTTTATTTCACGATCAACGAGCGCGATCTTCTGCGCATCTTGGCGCGCCAGAAGGAGATGCCGAAAGAATCGCTTGCCGCGCGCCAGATTCCGGCTTACTTCAGCCTGTCCAACGAAAACGACTATCCGCACGAAGGCCGGCTTGATTTCGCCTCGATCAGTGTTTCACCGACTACGGGGACATTGCAGCTCCGCGGGATTTTTCCGAATCACTCGCTCACTATCCTGCCAGGCTTGTTCGTGCGGATTCGCGTGCCGGTGGAGCAGCGCCGCAACGCTCTGACGGTTCCGGGCGACGCCATTAGCTTCGATCAGCAGGGCGAATATCTGTTGGTGGTGAACAATCAGAATGTGGTCGAACGCCGCAGCGTCAAAGCGGGAGCCCAGGTCGGGGATCGCCTGGTTATCGAAGAAGGCATCAAACCCGACGACCGCGTGATCGTCGAGGGGTTGTTGCAGGCGATTCCCGGGCGCACGGTCGCGCCTCAGCAGGCCAGTCCCGCTGTCGCGGGCCACTCGTCAACCGCGGGCGGCTGATCGGCGAAGAGCTTGCATCGTGTCGAAGTTTTTTATCGAACGGCCCATCCTCGCGAACGTCATCGCGATCGTGACGATCGTGCTTGGCGCGGTATGCCTGCTGGATCTGCCGATCTCCGAGTATCCGGAAATCGTACCGCCAACAATTCGTGTAAGCACCAATTATCCGGGAGCGAGCGCGGAGGTAGTCGCGGCCACGGTCGGAATTCCGATCGAGCAGGGCGTCAACGGCGTCGAAGGGTCGATCTACATGCAATCGACCAGCGGCAGCGACGGTACCTACATCCTTACGATCACATTCGCGGTCGGCACTGACCTAAACGCGGCGATTGCGCTGGTGCAGAACGCGGTCAATGGAGCGCTTTCGCAACTGCCCGACGCGGTGCAGACACAGGGCATCACGGTGCAGAAGGTCAGCACGAATGTGTTGTTGATCGGCAGTCTCTACTCGGATGACAACCGCTACGACGAGACCTTCCTTAGCAATTACGCGATCATAAATCTGCAGAATCCGATCGCGCGGCTGCCCGGCGTCGGACAGGTTCAGATTCTCGGCGCTGGACCGTACGGCATGCGCATCTGGCTCGATCCGGTCAAGTTGAAGGCCTACGGGCTGACCGTGCTCGACGTTCAGAACGCGGTGCAGAATCAGAACGTGCAAGTGGCTTCAGGGCAACTCGGAGGACCGCCGGTTACCTCGAACCAGTTGTTCCAGTTTACGGTCACGACGATGGGCCGTCTGTCCGACGTCAAACAATTCGAAAACATCATCGTCAAGGCGCAGCCGCCGTCGACCGAGCCAGCTTCGAACTCGACCCAGAGTGAGGTCAACCAGACGGCGGCCGTCGTGCGTATCCGCGATATCGCCAAGGTCGAGCTCAGCCAGCAGGAGTTCACGACTTTTTCGGGGCTCAGTGGCAAGCGCGCCACCCAGATGAACGTCTACACCTTGCCCGGCGCCAACGCGCTGCACGTCGCCCAGGAAGTGCGCGGTCTGATGGCGCAGATGAGCAAGAAGTTTCCGACCGGGCTCAAATACACTGCGCTCCTGGACACCTCGACTTTTATCGAGGACTCGATTCACGGAGTGTACTCGGCGCTGATCGAGGCGGGAATCCTGGTGCTGCTGGTGATCATGGTGTTCCTGCAGAATTTTCGCGCGATGCTGGTGCCGGCGACCACCGTGCCGGTGACCATCATCGGAGCGTTCGCGGCGATGGCGTTGCTCGGGTTCACGGTAAACCTGATGACGCTGTTCGCGTTGATTCTGGCGATCGGGATCGTGGTCGACGACGCGATCGTGATCGTGGAAAACGCCTCGCACTACATCGAGCAGGGACTGACACCGAAGGACGCCGCGATCAAGGCGATGAGCGAGCTGACCGGGCCTGTGCTGGGAATCACGCTGGTGCTGACGTCGGTGTTTTTGCCGGCGTCGTTTCTGCCGGGAATCACGGGGCAGATGTTTCGCCAGTTCGCGCTGGTGATCGCGGC
>DATJOQ010000181.1:0-16270 GCA_035506935.1 Binataceae bacterium (SeqCode)
CAAACTAGTGGTGTTCGACAGCTTCGCGCGCGCAGCGGCGGCGCTCAGGGTGGCGGCGGATTACTGGGCCGGTTGGCTACCGGATTCCTGAGTGCCGAACAGCGGCGGCGACAGCACCGTTATCAGGGGAGGAGTGGCCGAGACGTCGAGCACCGCGAGAAGATCGCCGATCGGCGACCAGCTCATGCTCAGGATAGTTCCCGGCTTGGCCGTCACGATCGGCCGTACCTTCTTCGTCTGCGGAAAAAACGCGACGATTAACGGAACACCGCCGGCAGGGTTGGGAAAAAACAATTGCACCGCCAGTTCCTCGGAGAGCTGAGAGTAGACCATCCCGCCGTTCAAAAGCGCAGCCGCGGGAGTATCGAATCCCAGCGGTGCAATCGTGATGTTCGACTGGCGTGTGTCAACCAGCGCGAGTTCGGCGGAAAGAATCAGATCGGGGCTGCTTGCGATCAGCCGGGCGTTCAATCTTCGATTCCCCAGCGCGGCGATCAGTCCTCCCCCAACATAGGCCGCCGCAGCCGCGGGCGACGCAATCACCCGGACCTGGCCGTTGTCGACCTCGTATTCGAAAAATCCAGTGAGGTTGCCGAGGTAACCGTTAGGCGAGGTCAGCGCGTAGATAAAGCGAGTACTGTCGAGACTCCATCCGACCAGATGAAAACGCTGCCCATAGGGGACATTCAGCGGAACGCATTCCAGCGAGATACGATCGATTAGCATCGCGGGCGGCGCACCGCTGTCGACTACCGCATGGCGCCCGTCGGGGCTCCATACCGTATGCGTGAAATCCATCTGGCGCGCGCAGTTGAGTTTAATTTTCCTGATTCGCCAGTCGCGATGAAGCGTGACGGTGTAGAGCCCGGCTTCAACAACCGATTGCATGGGAGTTGGGCTGGCGCTTGGAGTGGGAGAGGCCTGCTGAACAGGCGTGGGCGAAGGCGCTGAGCTTCCGGGCTGCAAAACGATACCGAGCGCTAATGTCGCGCTATCGATCCAGCTTACCCCCACCGCGCTGAATCGCCCTTGCAGCCGGTCGAGCCGCTTCTCCGGCTGATTCTCGCTCACGTTGCGGATGGCAACGTCGAGAAAGCCGTCGTCGGGATGCGCGATGGCCATCGCAATCGAGGTCTGCTTGCGATCTTCGGCGAGGTCGTAGAGCACGCCGTTGCGATCGTCGGGATCGTCGCCCGGCGCCAGCATTTGAACCTGCTGAAACCCGGCCCCGCGATAGCCCAGCAGAAAGATACGCCGGGAGCGTCGCGCGAGCACGCCGAGCACGCCACCCTGGAACCACAGCGGTGCCCATCCTTCCGACCTGAAGCCCGCGGGCAATGGAAACGTTGCGATTACGGGAACCTTGGGGTTAAGTGCATCGTCTGGTTGTGCAAAAGGTACGGGATCACCTTGAGCCGACGATAGAGTCGCGTATTTTGGCTCCAACAGAGCTAAAGCGGCTATCGACGAAGCGATCGCGATCAGAACCAGGCTTCGCATAAACAAGGTAATGTATAAGGTAAGAGCTTAGGAATTGAAGAAACAGCAGGGACTGATCGAGGAGGTGCGATGACCCGCGAGGTGCGGTTGGCGATTATCGCGGCGCTGCTGATGGCGCTGGGCGCGATTGGAATCGATCTCGGGCTGCGTGCGCCGGGAGCGGCGCTGATACTGGCGGCGGCGATCTTGACTGCAGTTTACGTCGGCGTGGTCGTGCGGCCGGCGCTGTTGCCGCGCGACGGATTGCTGCATATCCGGCTCAGCGGGAAACTGCGTGAATACGCTGTGACTTCGCCGCTCCAATTCGTGATGGGACGCGGACTGTTCACGCTCCATCATCTGCGCCAGGCGCTCGAAGCGGCCGCGGTCGATTGGCAGGTCAAGGCGGTGATGATCGAAATCGCGGGACTTGAGGTAGGTCACGCAACCGCGCACGAGCTGCACGATTTGCTCGCGCGAATCGCCCGCGCAGGCAAGCGCGTAATCGCGGTGGCTGCGGGTGATAATCTCACGCCGCGCGAATACCTGATCGCGTGCGGCGCGAACGAGATAATCGCGAACTCTGACGTGGTCATGATGATGCTCGGCGTATCGGCCGGCAATCTGTTCCTGAAACAGGCGCTCGATAAGCTCGAGGTTCAAGCACAGGTACTGCAGTGGAAGGAATACAAGGGGGCGGCGGAGACTTTCACGCGAGATGAAATGTCGCCGGCGCTGCGCGAAAGCGTCGAGGCGGTAGTGGGCGATTGGCAGCAGATCCTCGTCGACAGTATCGCGAGTGCGCGCAAGCTTCCGTCCGAGCGCGCGCGTGAATTGCTCAACTGTGGGTTCAAGAGCGCGCGAGAGGCGCGCGATAGCGGCTTGATCGATCGTTTGGGCTTCGCCGCCGACGTACGTGCCGAGTTCGATCCCGACGGCAAGGGCGAGAAAATTATCAGCCTGCCGCATTACCTGCGTCATCTGGAGTACGCCGGCGACGTTCCCCGGCGCGCGCGAATCGCGCTGATCTATGGCGTCGGGCCGGTGATTGCAGGCGAGCCGCCCCGCACCGGCGAATTCTTGAGTGGCGAGGAGACTGCGCGCGAGATCGCGCGTGCGGCGGTCGACAAACGCGTACGGGCGATAGTTTTCCGCGTGAACTCGCCGGGCGGATCGGCGGTCGGATCGGAGCTGGTGTGGCGCGCGGTGCGCGAAGCGCAGGGCCGCGGCAAGCCGGTGGTGGTATCGATGGGAGATGTCGCCGGCTCGGGCGGATACTACGTCGCGATGGGTGCTGAGGCGATCGTGGCGGAGGCCGGAACCGTGACCGGCTCGATCGGCGTGGTCTACACCAAGTTCAATCTGAGCAGCTTGATGGCGCGGCTGGGTATCAGGCTCGACTTCGTGAAAAGCGCCGAGGTGAGCGACGCGCTGTCGTGGTCGCGCGCGATGAACCAGCAGGAGCTTAAGCAGCTCGACCAACTGATGGGGGAGTTGTACGGCAATTTCACCGCGAAGGTGGCCGAAGGGCGGAAGCTCGATCCCGATCAGGCCGAGCGGCTGGCTCACGGGCGCATATGGAGCGGCGCAGCGGCGAAGACGCATGGGCTTGTCGACAGCATCGGGGGATTGTCGCGCGCGATAGACTTGGCGCGGGAGAAAGCTAAATTCGACGTCGACGAACCGCACGAGCTGGTGACCTATCCGCCGCCTCATCCGTTGATGCGCCTCGGCGCGACCATGGGATCGGGAGATGAAGCGCCGTGGGCGGTGGCAACGGTGGCGCGCGCCTGCGGCGTTCCACAGAACTGGGCGCCGGCACTGATGGAGCTGCTGAATACTACGGGGGCATTGTTGCTGTGCCGGTTATTTTAAGGTGGGGGCGCTACTGAGTGCGAACCGCGATGGAAAGAGATCCTTCGCTTAGAGCTTCTGAATGGTTTTGACGGCAATAACTATCGTATCAGATTGTCTTCATCGCCCCGCAGACTTCGCTCGGAATGACAAAACTGCCGACTTCGCAACAGCCAGAGAGCCTCGCTGTCGCGTAACGCGAAATTCATAAACTCTCAGGACGAACCGGGATGTGACCTCGCCTACATCAGCGTTCGAGTTCTTCGCGAATCGAGTACATTTTCTGGCGCGCTTCGGAAATGTAGGCGTCGAGGTTCTTGCGATGATTCGCGAAAAGCCCCTCGGGTGAGTCGTCGAGCACGATCAGCGGCTTTAGCACGGCGGCTTTGCCGAGCGGGTCGATAGTCTCATCGAACAGCGTGCCAATTATTGGCTTATTCCTGATCGAGATGTAGTACTCGCGCTCCACCGCCTGCATCATGTGATACATCACGTGGGCGTATCCCTGCGCGTGGTAGAAATAATCGTCGACCTGCCACGAATGAACCGGTGAGCCGTCGTCTTGATGGGTGCGATAAAGCATCGCATGGGCATCGCCGAGCATATCGCCCCAGGACTGAATCAGGCGCCCTAGCTCGACATTGCGCTGATTGAGCTGCGCCGAAGTGGGTGGATTCGCGTGAAGGCCCGCGACGTAGGCGCGCAGATGTTCGACGCCGTCCTTGTATTTGGTCTCGGCGGCCGGCAGCCACCATTTCTCGGCGTCGTTGCGGAAATCGGTGTCCGCGATCACCAGGTTCGGATCGTAATTGTTCGACGAAATTTTGGTGAGATGGTCCTTGAACACGCGCATGGTTTCGCGCACGCACATTATGATCCCGAGCTGGCGATTGGCGTTATTGTCGGCCATCACGTGCCGGCCCCAGAGGAAGAAATCGTTGGGGCGCCATCCGAAACCGCCGCGCAGCTCGTGGTCCATGATCGCGGCGAGGGTGGTCGCGTAGATTTCGCCCGAGATGAATGGTTTATCGGGTGGAAATTCGTGCTCGATGTCGAAGGGAAGCTGATCGTGACTTTTCTGGCCGAAGTGCAGGCCGAGGATTATCACGCCCCAGACGGTGAAAACTATCGCGGCGTAGATTCCGGCTTTTTTTATCGCTCGCACAGCATAGCGGGACTTGTCTCCCAGGCTACAGCTTACCGATTAAGCGCGAGAGTAACGACCCGCGCTCGACGTCCGCGGGCGCGAGCAGCGGAGCGCTGGAGACCACCTTGCCGTCGACTACCACCTCGCCAACTCCGAGCTTCTGTCCGTTCTTGATCGGTGCGCTAACCGACGGCGGCAGTTCGAAGCGCAATTTGAAGGCGTCGCTCTCGCTGCCGTGGCGTGCGAACACCGCGAGATCGTCGCCCCATACGGGTTTGAAGCTCGCGACAGAGCCTCCGCTAATCGGCAGCGGTTGATCGATCGGGCTGCCGCTCTTGGCGATCGGGTCCATGTAGTAGTTGAGAAAACCTTGCGCGAGCATCGTCGACGCTTCGCTGAAGTTCTGGTTCTTGCGCGGCGAGCCGAGCACCACGGCGATCAGTCTCAAGCGGTCGCGTTTGGCGGTCGCCACGACATTGAAGCCGGCCTTGTAGTAGAAGCCGGTCTTGAGACCGTCGCATCCGCGGAACGTCCGCACCAGATGGTTGGTATTGCGCAACTCGAACGCGCCGTGGCGGAAGCCGCAACTGTCGATCGCGGCCCATCGCAATACGTCGGGATATTTGATCATTTCGCGCGCGAGTATTGCGGAATCGTACGCGCTGGCAACGTCAGGCTGCTCGCCCGGTCCCGGAGGCAGACCATGCACCGAGTAGTAGTGGCTATCCTTCATGCCCAGGGCCTGCGCGCGCTGATTCATCATCACGACGAACGCTTCGCTCGAGCCCGCGATATACTCCGCAACCGCCATCGACGCGTCATTGGCCGAATGGACGACGACGGCTTTCATCATGTCGTCGAGCGAGAAGGTCTCGCCTTCCGCGAGATACACCTGCGAGCCGCCCATCTTGGCGGCTTTGCGCGACGTGGTGATCTGATCCGTCAGTCTGAGGCTGCCGTCATGGAGCTTCTCCGCCACGATCAGCATCAGCATCATTTTCGCAAGCGACGCGGTCGGCCACGGCTTGTGCATGTCCTTGGAGAAAATCACAGTGCCACTGGTCGGCTCCATCACGCACGCTTCGGCGTATGGCGCGTTCAATCCCGCGTTTGAGCCTGCCTGCGTCGCCTCGTCCTCAGACGATGGGGCGGCGCGCCGTGGATGGCGCGCGAGGCTGCTGCCCGTCATCGTCAGCACAACCACCGCAATCAAAATGAAGATCAAAGAAAATTGAGGAGGGGAATCCGGACCGCCGCGCAACCGCATCATCCTCATACCGCATCTCCTGTCGCAACCAACCCGTCACGCACGTCCATGACGAGTATGCATCAGCGCAAGCGACAGTGGAATCGAGGCAGGCGCTTATCAACAAACTGTAATGAACAGGCAGCACAGGAGAAGGCCACCAGAAGGGCGGGATTTGTGATGTGGGAAATTCGGGTCAGCGAATCGAATAATTGAGATTCATCGGCTGGCCGTTGCGCATGATTTGAATCGCAACGGATTGCGAATTCTGCAACACGTTCAGCAGCTCGAGCGCCTTCATCGGATCGTTTATCGCCTGGCCCGAGATCGTGGTGACGACGTCACCGTCCTGTAATCCCATCTGTTGAAAAAGCGAGCCCTGTTGAATCTCCGACAGCTTGAAGCCATCGGTCTTGCCATTCTGGATATCGGGCAGGGCGCGCATCTGGGTCAACAAAGTACCCATATTCTGCAGATCGTGATCGACCGTGGCGCGGTCAACCGTGTATTGGTTCGGGGCGGTCAGGTGAACGCCGCCGCCGGCCGGCGAGCTATCGGTCGTGCTGGTCGTCGTGGTCGTCGTCGACGCTTCCACCGGCAGGTTGTCGCCTGAAATTTCGAGCGACATGATCTGGCCGTCGTGATTGATCAGCACGCGGGTCTTCTGCACTGAAACCAAAATTCCGGCATCGGGGATGTCATCGCCGAGGCGATAGAGCGCCTGCTGATGGCTCTGGTCGTCTTCGATGACCGCGAATGGCTTCTCCGACGTAAGCTCGGAAGTGCCCAATAGCTTGATATGCAGGGTGATCGGCGCGGGAGCCACCGGTTCGGGTGCAGGCTTGGCAGCGTTGAAAACGTCACGATCGACGATCGCCGAGTACGAAGCACGCGAAAGCTGTGCACCGACATCGCGCCGGGTAAGCATCGAGGGCGGTTCCGCTGCCGGGCCTGAGGTAAATTTGCGCGCGATCAAGTCGTCGGCCGAGAGCGCGGCAAAATAAGCGATCGCCCCCACCAGGATAAAGTTCAGAATCGGGATGTAGCGTTCGAGAAACCGAAACTGCATCTACAACAAGCCCTCGGCCTGATACGAGGTTTCTTCAACCAGACGATGCACGTCGTAGTTCCATCGGCCCTTCCATCGCTCGATAGTCAGGCTTGCCTGGCTGTGGCCGCTGCGAACCAGGTCGAGCATCCGCACGAGGTAGATGCTCTCATCCTCGCCGCGTGCGTTCAATGCCTTCTGGCGCGCCAGTCCGACCATCGCAATTTGCAGCAATTCCAGCGCGAGCTCCCGCAGCCGAATCTTGCCGGCGCGAGCTTCCAGGCCGATCTTATGAGCCTGATCGTTGAGCTTGAGACGTTCGGCGAAGCTCCATCGCTTGACCAGGTCCCATGCGGCTTCGAGGCAATCGTCGTCGTAGAGAATGCCCTTGAGCAGAGCCGGGAGAGTGAGCATCAGAGCCGGCGGCTGGCTGTCGGCGGTGCGCACCTCGATGTACTTCTTCAGCCGGACCTCGGTGAAGATGGTGGTGAGATGATTGCCCCAATCTTCGAAGGTGGCGCGCTCGTTGCCGAAACCGCGCTCCATGTATTGGCGGAAGGTGATGCCGGGAGGAACGGTCAAATCGATGTACTTGTGATCGCGAATCAGGAAGTACATCGGGACGTCGAGGGCGTAATTGACGTAGTCCTCGAAGCCGGCGTTGGGATTGAATACGAATCCGAGCATCCCGCATCGGTCCGGGTCGGTATCGGTCCAGATATGGCCGCGGAAACTTTGGTAGCCATTCAGGCTGCCGTCGCAAACCGGGGAATTCGCGAAGATCGCGTAGAGCAGCGGTACGATACCGGTTGACACGCGCATCTTGCGCATCGCGTCGGCTTCGCTGCTGTAGTCGAGATTGGCTTGGACGCCGGCGGTCTGAGTCATCATACGGCGGCCGAGGCGGCCCTTGCGCTGCATGTAAGCGTACATGATGTGGTAGCGCGCCTTGGGAATCAGCTCCATCTCGTTGAGACGGCTGATCGGTTGCATCCCCAGGCCGAGCAAGGCGACGTCGAACTCGCTGCCGACGTCGATCAGTTGCTTGATGTGCTCGGTAAATTCTTCATTGGCGCAATGGATCGTGTCGCATTGCTCGCCCGAAAGCTCGATCTGAGCGCCGGGCTCGATCGTGATAGTCGCGCGCGGGCCTTTGAGCGCCAGGATATGGCCTTCTTCGTCCTCGGGTTCGTAGCCGAAGCGTTCGGCCAACAGGCGCAACAGATGCTCGACGCCGCCGGTGCCGGAATAGGGCAGGGCGCGACCATCCCGCGCGGAAACCGCGATCTTTTCGTACTCGGTGCCGACCCGCCACGATGAGCGCGGCTTGGCACCGCTCTCGAAGTAGTGGATTAACTCATCTTTGTTCGTAACCAGGTCGTCCATAGTCGTCCACCGTAGGGGTTAGAAGAGGGGAGAGACTCGAACCTATGATGGCGCGAGGCGCGGGCTACTGGCAAGCGCAATCGGCAGGATACATGAAGCTCGTAGCGGACGGGGTTGTGGTAACAATCTTTTCATCATGCGCGGGTCGAAGGTGACGGCGGCTGGCGGAAGCCGATTAAACCGGTCAGCGATCAAATAACAATCCAAGGACGGCGTAAAGCGATGGCAGAGCTGGTGTTGGCGATTGATCAGGGCACGACCGGCACGACAGTCCTGGTGATCGACGCGCGAGGTCGGGTAAAGACGCGGGCGTACCGGGAGATTCGTCAGTTTTACCCTCAGCCGGGATGGGTCGAGCACGATCCCGAGGAGCTTTACCGATCAGTGGTTGCCGCCAGCAAGAAAGCGCTCCTCGCGGCGCGCGCTCGCGCGTCGGACGTGCGCGCGATCGGATTGGCGAATCAGCGCGAAACCTTCGTAGTGTGGGAGCGCAAGAGCGGCCGCCCGGTGCATCGCGCGATCGTGTGGCAGTGCCGCCGCAGTGCGGCAATCTGCGAGGAACTCCGCGAGCGCGAGGCGGAAGTCACGGAGCGCACCGGCTTGATAATCGATCCGTACTTTTCCGGCACCAAGCTCAAATGGCTGCTTGATAGCGAGCCACGACTGCTGCCGCGCGCGCTTCGCGGTGAGCTTTGCTTCGGCACGATCGATAGCTGGCTCACGTTCAAGCTCTCGCGCGGAGCAGAATTCGTGACCGATTTCACCAACGCGTCGCGCACGATGCTGCTCAATCTCGAGCGCCGCGAATGGGACGATACGATGCTCGAAATGTTGGGCGTGCCGCGCGAGATGTTGCCGCGGCTGGTTGGCTCGCGAGGGCCAATAGTGGAAGCAGTGGCCGGAACGATCGGAGAAAGGGCGATTCCTATCGGCGCGATTATCGGGGACCAACAATCGGCGCTTTATGGACAGGGCGCGGTAGCCGCGGGCGAAGGCAAGACCACCTACGGCACCGGCGCCTTCCTACTGATGCACACGGGAGATCGGCGCGTGCTCTCGCGAAATCGGCTGTTGAGCAGCGTGGCGCTGGGGCCGGAGGGCGAGCCGGCGTACGCGCTGGAAGGCTCGATATTTATCGCGGGCGCGGCGATTCAATGGCTGCGCGACGAGCTTGGGTTGATCAAGCGAGCATCAGAGAGCGCGGCGATGGCGCGTCGCAGCAAAAACACCGACGTCTACCTTGTTCCAGCGTTCGTCGGCCTGGGCGCGCCGCATTGGGACAGTGACGCCCGGGGTGCGATCGTCGGGCTAACCCGGGGAGCGAATCGCGACGATCTAGTACGTGCGGCGCTGCATAGTATCGCGTACCAGGTGTTGGACGTGGTGGCCGCGATGGAAGCCGATCTCGGTGAGAAGCTGAACGTGTTTCGCGCCGACGGCGGGGCGACCGCTAATCCCTACCTGATGCAGTTCCAAGCCGACCTGCTGGAGCGGCCGGTGACGGTCGCGAGAATCGCGGACACGACCGCGCTCGGCGCGGGGCTGCTGGCAGGATTGGCAGTCGGGCTATGGCGTTCAGCAGACGAACTGGAGACGCTCCGCAAAGCCGGCAAGGTGTTCAAGCCCAAGATGTCGGCCGATGAGCGAGAGCGATTGCTCGCGGGATGGCACTCGGCGGTCGCCCAAGTGCTGACGATGCAGGACGCCAATAATCGTGGTTGAAAAGGCCAAGCGTTAGAGAACGACAATTCTCTCCCATAACTGCTCTGGAGATGTTAGTGTCTGGCGTCATCGAGTTGGCGGTTGCGCACCATTGAACTTCTATAAGCCAATTTACGAGGCCTCATGTCCCTCCATCGCGTCTTCATGTCCGCAATCCTTCTCGCGCTCGCGGCGGTGCCGTTGAGTGCCCAAACCACACAAGCCGCCGGCGAAATCACAACGCCAAGTGGCCTGCGTATCATCGACGTCAAGCAGGGCACCGGACCAGTGCCGCAGGCCGGCCAGGTCGTGACGGTCAATTACACGGGCTGGCTGTTCGTTGACGGCAAGAAAGACAAGAAGTTCGACAGCTCGCTAGACAGGGGCGAGCCGTTTTCTTTCACGCTCGGCCAGGGCCAGGTCATCAAGGGCTGGGACGAAGGAGTCGCCACCATGCATGTCGGCGGCGAGCGCACGCTGATCATCCCGCCGGACTTGGGCTATGGCGCGCGCGGTGCCGGCGGCGTCATTCCGCCGAACGCCACGCTGATCTTCGACGTCGATCTGCTCGGCGTGAAGTAGCTGGTTTTCTCTGCTGAAAATGCGATTGCTGGCGGGATGGCGCTCCGCTCAGCTGCGCCAGAGTTTGGAAGATCCGGGCTAGTGGAGCGGTTTGAGCTTGGTGACGCGCAGGCCACTCGAGGTCCAGCCGACGTCGTAGCCGACGTGGTCTCCCTCGCGCAGCATGTCGATACCCGGGAAATTGCCGCCTAGCGGCGCTCCCACCACCTCGACATACGGAAATTGGAACCGGATCTCGCGGCCAGTCTGTGAACGCACCACCCCACGGCCGCGATTTCGGTCAAGTCGCACGAGCGTACCCTGGTAGAAATTGCCGGGGAACCGCTCACTGTCGAAATCGTCAGTCACAAACAAGTGACTATATGAGCGAATCGGACTGCGAAAGGTGATACTCCCGACGAAAGCTGATTTTTATTCGAAAGGTGTCGTTCATAAAGGAAGCGCGGTGCGAAACAGGATGAAGCGGCCGAGGAACTCGCCGACCAGCACCGACATCACCGCGATATACAGCAAACCGGTCGCCGCCATGGTCTGCGGGATTTTCAGCGTCTGCCAGGTCATCCAGGTGAGCGCCAGGGATGCGACCGGCCCGAGCAGCATCCGCATCAGCAGCAACACCCAATCTGAAGCGAAAAGATTCTTCAGCGCCAGGCTCGCGCCGGACGAGCCGAACAGCGCCAGTGTCGCCGCTATCAGCAGCAGCGCACCCAGGTCGAGGATCAACGCCCAGCCGAGGAAGCGGACCATCGTGCGCAGGTAATCGACCGGAAGATTGGGGTCGATCAGGTACCAATGTCCGAACAGCATCGCGGCGCTGGCGAAACCCAGCATCAGGGAGGACAGGATAGCGGTAGCGGCGTAGCCTATCGCGACGATTATGCCGAAGCCGGTGGGTTCTAGCACGAACGAGCCGGCCAGAACGCCGACCAATCCAATCGCGAGTCCAAGACTGTAGACGCGCGCGCGAAGATAGTCGAGCTCAATGTACAGGGTCACCAGGTAAACGGAGACCGCGATACAGAAAAGAATCCAGACGATAGTGACAATCCAGAGCGAGGAGCCAGCCGGGGCGCCCGGCCGGGTGCCACCGTAGGCTAAGAAGCCGAATCCTATGGCAGTCAACAATGCGGCACTCAAATAAACCGCCGCGCTCGACCGATAGAACCCGCGCTCGACCTTAAAGAACGGGGGCAGCGCAATCGCGAGCAAGCCGCCGAAGGCGAGCTGGCCAAAAACGAGAAGGAAACAGACCGCGAATCGGGTCAACTTCGGTACCCGCGATCAGGTTTGTTTGACTGTTGAAAACATCGGTTTAGACGCCTGCTTGTTTTTTTTGCAATTTTGATATTACATTTTGGCGAAAGACGCGCTTCGTCCGCAATCAGCTTTGCGAATCTTGTATTCGGCTGGATGCGGTAAGAACAAGAGGTAAGACCTGCGGGGCAGTGGCCAGCTCGGGGGCCGCAGATGCCGCTATTTGGGATGTGGACCGATTTGCGGGATGTGCTGCATAAGCAGCCCGCACGATGGGTTCTCCGGAGGCAGCCTGATGCGGATTACGAATCTGAAAAGCTCTGGGATCATGGTGGTGACGGCGCTGGCGTTCTGCGTGTGGTGTCAGATTGCGAGCGCGCAAACCGTGAGCGGCGGATCGGGCGAGCAAATCAGTCTGGCAGGCTCATCAACGGTGCCCGCGCTACCGCCTGCAGCGGCGGGCCATTTGGAGATGGACGCGCAATCAGGAACCGTCGGACAAAAGCACACGCTCGAACGCGTGGTCTTTTCCGAGATGATGTTCGCCAAGGACTCGGACCAGCTCTCTGACGTCGGCGTAGGGCGATGCTACCTGGTGTCGCAAAAGCTGAAGCACGGAAATGACGTGAGAGTCGTGGTCCAGGGCCGTAGCGGGTCGGAGGTCTCCTCCACGCGCAATGAGAAGCTCTGCCTGGGACGCGCCGAGGCTATCAGGAAAGAACTGAAGAAGTTCGGAATCTCCGAGAGCCGCATGTCGGCAGTCAGATTCGGCGACGCGTCGGCGAGCTTCAAGGCTGATTGGGCGCGGGGCGGCCGTGAGCGGGCCGAATTCGAGATCGAGGCCGAAGAAACCGGCCGTCAGTTCCAGTAAGAATCCCGAAATCGAGAGCGGTTAGCTGGTAGCAATTAGACCAGCAGCGGATCGAGCTTGCCGGCGTTGTCGAGCGCCTTGAGCTCGTCGTAGCCACCAATAATCTTGCCGTCGATGAAAATCTCCGGCACGGTGCGGCGCCCTCCCGACAGTTCGATCATCCTTTCACGCGCTTCCTGATCGTCGCTGACGTCGATTTCTTCGAAGGTGACGCCTTTGCTCTTAAGCAGCGCCTTGGCCCTGACACAAAACGGACAATATTCTGTCGTATAGATTTCGATTTTAGCCACGCTATAAGTGTAAAGGCTCGGAGTTTGTCAGGCAACGCGATCTAAAATCAGCGCAGCGGTGGATTAAACATCACCTGATCGGACGGCTTGTCCGCTTCGCCCTTGATCAAGACCTTGCCGTCGCGGACTTCGAGCTTGCCCTGCTGGTAGAGCTGGATCGCGCGCGGGTAGATCTGATGCTCCTGGGTGAGAATCCGCTCGGACAATTCCTGTTCTGTGTCTTCCGGATAGACCGGAACAACCGCCTGGATAATGATTGGTCCGTCGTCGAGTCCTTCGCTGACAAAAAAGACCGTGCATCCCGAGAAACGCGCGCCGCGATCGATCGCCGCTTTCTGCACGTTCAGCCCGGGGAACGCGGGCAATAGGGCGGGATGAATATTCATGATGCGGTTCGGGAACGCTTGTATCATCACGGACGACAGCAAACGCATGAAACCCGCGAGGATCACCAACTCGACCTGGCGCGCTTTCAGCACATCCACGACCTCGTGATCGAAGGCTTCGCGGGTGGGAAAGCGGCGATGTTCGATCACCACCGCTTCGATTCCGTGGCGCCGCGCGCGCTCAAGTCCGAAGGCGTCGGCGCGATTGGAGATAACGACTTTGATTTGCGCGGCGACTTCGCCGCGTTCGACCGCGTCAATTATCGCTTGAAGGTTGCTGCCGAAGCCTGAGATCAACACTCCAAGATTGACAGCCGAATCAACCGCCGCCATCGTGTTCGCCCTTCATAAGGTCTTTGGGTGTCGAGTCTGTAGCGCCGATTGATTCAATCCAGAATCACCGTTCGGTTACCGTGGCGCAGCTCGCCTATAACATAGGCCGGCTGGCGATTACGGCGCAAATGAGCGATCGCGCGATCGGCCTCGCCGGCGCCAATTATCGCAATCATTCCGAGGCCGTTGTTGAAAGTGCGATCCATCTCACCCTGGCTGATCTTTCCCATCCGGGCGATCAGCTCGAAGACCGGCGGTATCGGCCAGCTTCCTCGCTGGATACGAGCGCTGAGATTGGCGGGCAACACGCGCGGCAGGTTCTCGATCACGCCGCCGCCGGTAATGTTCGCGAGCCCTTTCACCGTGAAACGGCGGAACAGCTCGGCAGTGACGCGAGCGTAGATTCGGGTCGGGCGCAACAATTCGTCGGCAAGCGTGCGTCCAAGCTCGGGGATTCGCACGTCGAGTTTGAGACGTCCGCGTTGGAGCAGGACCTTGCGCGCCAGCGAGTATCCGTTGGAATGGAGTCCGTTCGACGCAAGGCCGACCAAAACGTCACTAGCGCGAAGCCGTCTTGGCGAGGGGATTTTCGCTCGTTCCGCGAGTCCGACCGCGAAGCCGACCAAGTCGTATTCGCCCTCGCGATACATCCCGGGCAACTGCGCGGTCTCGCCGCCAACCAGGCTCGCGCCCGCTTCGGCGCATCCGCGCGCGATCCCCTTCACCAGTGCAAGCGCAATCTTCTGCTCGAGCCGGCCGGCGCCGATGTAATCGAGAAAGAAGAGCGGTTTGGCGCCGGTGCAGATAACGTCGTTGACGCACATCGCGACGCAATCGATACCCACGGTATCGTGTCGGCCGGTGGCAAAAGCAATCCGAAGCTTGGTGCCGACGCCGTCGGTGCCCGCGACCAGCACTGGCGAACGCATGCGCGAGACGCCATCGAGCCCAATCAATGCGCCGAAGCCGCCGATCCCTTCCAGCACGCGCGCGCCGAGCGTCGGCCGGGCCAGCCGCCGGAACATCGGCACCAGGCGCTCCTTGAGATCGATATCAACGCCGGCCGACTTGTAGGTGAGCACGCGCGCCATCGTTCAGCCGCGACCGCCGTTCATTTGCGACCGCTCATAGCACGCGCGCCAGGGTGAAGACGTCGACCGAATGGGCGCCGGCTGCGCGCAGCGTGCGAGCGCATTCATTGGCGGTGGCGCCAGTGGTCATGACGTCGTCGACCAGCAGCACTCGTCGGTTGGCGACCCGGCTCGAGCGCCTGACGGCAAAAGCGCGCCGCACGTTGCGCCGTCGCGATTCGAAATCGTTCGCGGTTTGCGGCGCCGTCGCCACGACGCGGATGAGGCTCGTGGTATCGAGCCTGCAGTCGAGCCGATTAGCGACCTCGGCCGCGAGCAGCGCAGCCTGGTTAAAACCGCGCCATCGAAGGCGCGTGCGATGCAGCGGCACGGGCACGACCACGTCGTACCGATCTTCAGCCATCGACGAGAGTTCGCCGAGGCATTCGGCCAGCGCCCGTCCCATCGCCTGGTCGAGACCGTACTTGTGCCGACGGATCATCGAGGCGAGGACGCTGCCGTGCGGGTCGGAGTGCGCCTGGTAGATCGCCAGAGCGCGCGCCTTGCCGAAGCTCGGCGGAAATTCGGCACATCGCGCGCATTCGACGCTGTAGCCGGCAAATGGGACGCCGCATCGATCGCATTTGGGCCCATCTGGAAACTCGATCTCCTTGCGGCATCGCGCACAGACCCGTTCGCTCGATTCGATCGAAAGCCGAACCTCGCATCCGGCGCATCGCGGCGGAAAAACAAAGTTCAAGAGCTGATTGGCGATCGCCACAAACTATAGATGAAGCCTTAAGCATCGAAACTCAACCCTTCGGCCAACTCTCGATGCCGACGGTTCGCCGTCACGAACAGCGATAGTCCGGGAACGCTATGTGAGCCCCCGCAATATGCTATAGAAGTCTCGTGGCAGCACCTCTAGCGGGTATCCGCGTAATCGATTGGACCATCTGGCAGCAGGGACCGGTGGCGACGACGATGCTCGCCGATCTGGGCGCGGAAGTTATCAAGATTGAGGAGCGCGACAAGGGCGATCCGGGGCGCGCGATCTATGCGGTGGCGGGCGGGATGGCGGAGAAGAGCGGGCGTAACTTTTACTTCGAGGCCAATAATCGCCACAAGAAGAGCATCGCGCTCGACCTCAAGAAACCGCAGGGACGCGAGATCGCGCACAAGCTCGCGGCAAAGTGCGATGTGTTCGTGCAGAACTTTCGCAAGGGCGTCGCGGCGCGCCTGGGACTCGATTACAAGACCCTGCGGCAACTCAACGAGCGCCTGATTTACGCAAGTTCTTCCGGTTACGGACCTGAAGGTCCGGATAGTGGCGAGCCTTCGTTCGACTACCTGGGCCAGGCGCGCTCGGGAATCATGAACGTGGTCGGTGCGCATGGCTCGCCGCCAAGCTATATTTTCGGCGGAATCGCCGATCAGATGGGCGCGATCATGCTGGCCTACGGGATCATGACAGCGCTGCTCGCGCGCGAGCGTTATGGAGTTGGCCAGGAAGTCGACGCTTCGCATCTGGGCTCGATGATCGCGCTTCAGGGACTCAACGTATCGTTCAAAACGATCGTGGGCATGGAGTTCGGACGCTATCCGCGCGAGCAGGCCTATAAT
>DATJOQ010000182.1:0-4382 GCA_035506935.1 Binataceae bacterium (SeqCode)
TCGCCGCCGCCGATAGCAGGTTATTCACCAGCTTCATCGTCTGCCCCATGCCCGGCCGGTCGCCGATAAAAAACGGCTTGCCGATCGGCCGCAGGATCGTTTGCATCCGCTCGAACATCTCGCGCGGGCACGCCACCATCAACGCCAGCGTACCGATTTTGGCGCCGCTGACCCCGCCGCTAACCGGCGAGTCCACCGCCACGATGTTCTTCGCCGCCAGACCCGCCGCCACCGCACTCGCCACGCGCGGCCCCGTGGTCGATAGATCGATAAACGTCTTGACGCGCGATCCTCCGATCACGCCGTTCTCGCCCAACGCGACGGCCTGTACCACCGACGGCGTCGGCAGGCTCACCATCACCGCCTCGACCGTCGATGCGACTTCCGCTGGCGACGCCGCCCGCCGCGCGCCGCGTGCCACTAATGGCGCCGCCGCCGCGTCGCTGGTATCGCAAATCGTCAGGCTGAATCCGTCGTCCAGCAGACGGCTCGCCATCGGCCCGCCCATCCGTCCCACCCCGATAAATCCGAGATGCTCTTTTGCCATCGCTCATCTCCGTCGCACGGTTGAGATTCCGCCGACCAAACCGGCGCGCTGATTTTGCTCGCTGGCGATCGATCTTATTCCCGCCTCAGCTCTTCGATTTTTCTTCAGCAAAAAACTCGCGTGCCACGCGAAACGAATCCACCGCCGTCGGCGCCCCGCAGTAAACCCCCACCTGCAGCAGGATTTCGCGGATCTCCTCCTTGGTTACGCCGTTGCGAAGCGCGCCGCGCAGATGCAACTTCAACTCGTGCGGTCGGTTCAGCACCGCCAGCATCGCGATATTGATCATGCTGCGCGCTTTCCGCGGCAATCCCTCGCGCCCCCACACCGCGCCCCAGCAGTACTCGGTGAGTATTTCCTGCAGAGGACGGTTGAAATCGTCCGCGTTCTTGATCGAGTTCTCCACGTACTCGTTGCCCAGCACCGCCTTGCGGATCTCGAGCCCCTTGTCGTACATGCTCTGCGACATTGGTTTCCTCCAACTGGTTGATTCGACGTCCGTCAGCGGCGCGAAACCGCCGCTGATCGAAATTCTCCACGCGCTCGCATCATCTGCGCGTGCTATCAGGCTGTTACTGATACATGGTATGAGATTTCTCGATGCATATTACGGCGGGATCGAATATGTCAAACCGTCGCGCGCAAGCGCCTCGAATCGACTGACTCATCGTCGCGCCATTTTTCGATTTTGTCATGGCTTCCTGTTCCGAGCAGTTGTCTGATTGGGCCGAGCGCCTTGAGTTTCGCGACCTCCCCGCCGACGTCGTCGAAGCCACCAAACTCCGCGTGCTCGACGTCATCGGTCTCGCGCTGGCCGGCAGCACCACCCCCTTCGGCGAGTCGCTCCGTCGCGCCACCGTTGCGATGAATCCGTCGGGTCCCTCCCGCCTGCTCGGAACCGGCGAATCGGTCGGCATCACCGCCGCCGCGTTCGCCAATGGCGCGATGTCGCAGGCGCTCGAATACGACGACACTCACAACGAATCGATCGTTCACATGAGCAGCCCCTCGGTCGCCGCCGCGCTTGCGTTATCCGAGAGCCGTCCGATCACCGGTAAACAGATGATCACCGCGATCGCGCTCGGCAGCGAAATCTCCTGCCGCGTCGGCAGCGTCGCGCCCGGCCAGTTCCATCGTCGCGGATTCCACCCCACTGGACTTTTCGCAACCTTCGGCACCACGTATCTCGCCGGCCGTCTGCTCGGCCTCGATTCCACGCAAACGGCGAACGCCGCCGGAATCGCCGGTAGCTTCGCCTCCGGCATCCTCGAATGCTGGGTCGACGGCACCCAATCGAAATTCCTGCATCCCGGATGGGCCGCGCAAAGCGGCATCGTTGCCGCCTTCATGGCCGCCGCCGGCACCACCGGCCCCAAGACCGTGTTCGAAGGACGCTTCGGCCTTTTGGCTTCGCATCTTCAGGACGAGGCCGTCCCGCGCGATTTCGCGCGTATCAATAATCGACTCGGCGAAATCTGGGATAGCCGCAAGGCGTCGTTCAAACCGTATCCCGCCGCCCACGTGATTCATCCTTACATCGACGCGATACTTAAGCTTCGCGCCCGCCACGCGATCGATCCCAACGACGTCCGCGAGATCATCTGCCCCGTCGCGAGCTATATCGTCCCGATCGTTTGCCAGCCGCTCGCCGAAAAATGCCGCCCGCGTTCCGATTCTCACGGACGCGTGAGCTTCCAGTACACTCTGGCCGAAGCGCTCTTCACCGGACGCCTCGGCAAGCACGCGTATCAAAAGGCGACGCTTGAAAACCCCGCGGTTCTCGCGCTTGCCGAAAAAATCGTCTGCCAGATTGATCCGACCTTCCCGCCGCCCGGCCAATTCAAAGGCGTGGTAAAGATCTTTTTGAACAATGGCGAATGCCACGAAGCGGTCGAAGAACACAATCGCGGCTCGGCGGAAAATCCGATGACCCGTGAAGAGATCGTCGCCAAGTTCGAAGAAAACGGCGCCGACCTTCTTTCATCCGCCCGTCTCCATCGGCTCGCTGACGCCGTCTTCAGCCTCGAATCCGCGCCCGACGCAAGCCACCTCGTCCGCTTGTCGATCCGCGAATAGCGCACCCACGCGCTTTCCCTATAAATTAACTACAGCCGGATTCGGCTGGAGAATTTCATGACTAATCGACTGGGCCATCACGCTATCGTTATCGGCGGCAGCATCGCGGGCTTGATGACCGCGCGCGTGCTCGCCGATTACTTCGATCGAGTTACCATCCTCGAGCGTGACCAGATCGATCTGACTCCCGCCGTCCACAAGTCGGTTCCGCAAGGGCATCACCTGCACGCCCTGCTGCTCGGCGGCCAGCAGGTGATGTCCGCGCTCTATCCCGGCTTCACCGACAACTTGATCGGCCTCGGCGCGGTGCGGATGCGCATCGCCACGGACGTCGCCTGGATGCTCCCCGACGGCAAGGCCTACACCCGCACCGGCTCCGTGCGCGAGCCGCGCGATCTCGGAATCGATATCTACGCGCAGAGCCGCGGCTTACTCGAGCATTGCATACGCCAATGCACCTTGGCGTTCGACAACATCAAGCTTGAAACTGGCGCTTCGGTTCAGGATCTGATTTACGACGGTTCGCAGGTTCGCGGCGTCCGTTACGATCAACAAGGTAATTCGCACTCGCTCGACGGCGACCTGATCATCGACGCCGGCGGCCGCGGCTCCCACGCGCCGCGATGGCTCAAGCAGCTCGGCTTCGAGGCGCCCGCTGAAACCACCATCGGCGTCGATTTCGCGTATTCGAGCGCGAAGTTCCGCCTTCCCGACTTCAACGAACCAGAGCGCCTGCTCATCTTCGTCGGCCCACCCCCGCGATTTGCCAACGGCGCGATCCTGGAGCAAATCGAGCACAACACCTGGCACGTGAGTCTCGGCGGCCGCTTCGGCGATTATCCGCCAACTGACGACGAGGGCTTCAGGGCGTTTACCCGATCGCTGCCGAATCCCAAGCTTTACGACTATCTCAAGGACGCCGAGCGCATCTCCGACATCATGCACTTCCGCTTCCCGACCAGCGTGCAGCGTCACTACGAGCGTCTCGACTCCTTCCCCAACCGATTCGTTGTCCTCGGCGACGCCATCAGCAGCTTCAATCCCATCTACGGCCAGGGGATGAGTTCCGCGGCGATGCAGGTCAAAGCCTTGCAACAGTTGCTCTTGGAAAGGGCGGCTGATTCGCGCGGCCTCGAAGGTTTGGCGTCCGCCTTCTTTCCCAAGGCTGCCGAAGTCATCGCGACGCCGTGGATTCTTGCCGCAACTACCGATTTCGCTTTTCCGCGCACCAGGGGCGAGCGCCCGCCCAACCTCGCCGACTCCATCCGCTACGGCGTCGCTCTCGAAGCGCTCGCCGCGGAAGATCCCGGCGTGCAGCTCCTGATGACCGAGGTGTTTCAGTTGGCCAAGCCGATCTTCGTCCTGATGGAAGAGCCGTTGCGCAGCCGCGCCATGGCCCACCTGGAGAAAATGTCCTGAGCCGCGTTTCGCGAGCTCCTCGTGCGGCGCCAATTTTGATTAACCAGCGCGCCTGAAGCGGGCTCTCGCGGACTTGATTATTGCCGCCACAAGATGAATCCTTCGCCCGATCCCTCTGAATCAGGCAGGGATCGATAAATCTCGAATACGAGGCGTATCGAGTAATCTAAACCCGGCGCGCAAAAATCGAGCGCCATCACGCTTCAGGAGGACTATAGATGGAATTCGGAGTAACGATCGCTCCACACATCGACCGATGGGACCTCGTCCGCTACGCCGAAGGTCTCGGCTTCGACCGCGCCTGGGTGCCCGACTCCCAGATGATCTGGTCCGATTGCTA
>DATJOQ010000183.1:0-2437 GCA_035506935.1 Binataceae bacterium (SeqCode)
GTCGGCGATAATTGCGCGTACTCCGTGGCCGCACGTGCGACAAAAGCGTCGAAGACCGGGCTCTTGTTCACGTCCTTTACTCCCGACGGATCGGAATTCGCGGCGAACGCGAAAAGTCTCGTCAGACGATCGGGATTGTGAATCGCGATATCGAGCCCGATAATCGCTCCGTCGCTCCATCCGACCACGGCGGCCTTTCGGATGTGGAGATAATCCATCAATGTCACAACGTCCGATGCCATCAAATCGTAACCAAAGGGCGCTTCGTTGCGCGTGCTGCGTCCGTGACCGCGGCTATCCAGGACTATCACGTGATAGTTTCCCGCAAGGGCGCGCACCTGCAATCCCCAGTAATTTGAATTCGCCAACCCACCATGGAGCAGGATCACCGGTGCTCCGTGGCCGAACTCGGCGTACCACAATCGAATCCCGTTGACCGGCGCGGTGCCGCTGGCCTCGGGCTTGGGCAGTGTTGGCGTCGGAGGTAGACGCAGCCACGGATATTGCGCGTAGCCAGGCAGCGCGATCGCCAGAGCAAGGGACATTACGAAAACAGCGAAATAGCAGCGCATCGATTGCTCGTTGTACTAAATTTCAAGGAGAAGCTTCTATAGCTCGGCGCCGGGAAAGAGCAGCGTCAGGCCAAACCTGACGGTATACATCGGCGTGATCTTCGTAAACTGCCGATAGGTCGTCCATTCACCCGATATCCATGGATTGAATTGCACGCCGGAAAACTTCCACACGCGCCCCAAGCCAAGGCTTACCGGAATCGTGGTCGAACCGTGATGCCGCCATTCGAGGTCCCAGGTGGAATCGGAGGACTTTACGTACCATCCGTTACCAAGCGTGTACGAGATTCTCGGCTGAAACTCCATCTCGCTGCGCGGTTTCGCGGAGGAATTTGTGTATGCAAACGAGATTGGATTTTGGAATATGAATCCGAGCAGCAAACGTGGGATGCCTCTAAAAGCGATCGCGGCGGCCGGCCCCGCCTGCCAGGAGTGATCGCCTGCGGCGGGAACCCTGCCAGTAGGAAACACAAAAGTCGGACCGACGCCCCAGCCGAACCCGGTGGTCTTCGGATCTGGCCAGTTGGAGACAACGATGTCGAGCAATTCCATGTCACCGTACTCGGTGACGGTGGAGCTGCTCGATGAAGTTGCCAGAGTCTCGATCTTGAAGGTCGGGCGAATGATTTGTTGAAGCGGCATCCACGAAGACGGCTCTACCGGCAGAATCGGCCTGACTTGAATCGTGTTGGTTTGTGCCGATGACTGAAAATTCCTCGGCGTATACAGATCCTGCAACTGTAGCTGCATCAGGATCGCGGTCGGGTCGTCAACCTCTCGCGCCAGCTTATCTTCCTCAACGTTATCGCCCGTGGTTTGCGCGAAGGCTGGCGCAACGCAGGACAGGAAGAAGATAAGCGCTGCGATCAGGATCGCGGCGCGGCGATCTTTATAGAGTTCCGACCGTTCATCGATCAGCCGAGTGGTACGCTTGAGCGGCATGGCGGACGATACTACGGAGTATGGTTCAGGATTGCGACATCCGGGTTAGAATTTGCTCTTCGCTAGTCGTTTCGCTTGGTGGAACGTTATCTGTATAACGGACTAGGCGATGTCAGAGCTTGCCGGATGGGACAGTTTTTACGTGATCGTCGGCTCGGCCGCGGGCGCCCTTATCGGACTGCAGTTCGTGGTAATGACGCTCATCGCCGAGCGTCCTCCGTTGCGTGCGGCGGACGCCGGCGCCGCATTTGCGACGCCAACTGTTATTCACTTCAGCAGCGCATTGCTTCTGTCAGCGCTCCTGCGGGTTCCATTTCAATCGATCATCACCGCCGCAGCTCTTTGGGGGCTCATCGGCCTCGCTGGAGTTGCATATGCGGTAATTGTATCTCGGCGCATGCGTGTGCAAACCGTATATGTGCCGGAGTTCGAGGATTGGTTATTCCATGCTGCGCTGCCACTATTAGCGTACTCGATGCTTGCGCTGTCGGCACTCGCTGCTCCGTCTCATGCGCACGATGCCCTTTTTGGCGTTGGAGCCGCGACCCTGCTGCTGCTCTTTATCGGCATTCACAACGCCTGGGACAACATCGCCTACCACGTATTCATCAATAAACCGGATACGAACACGAAGTCCGAACCGTGAAAGTGAAGAGCGATGAGCGAAGTACCAGACCGAAATGTCGGATGGCTCTAACGTCATGATTCGCTCGGTTATTCGCGCGCTCAGTATCCTGGAGGCGTTCGACCACGATCGTCAGAGCCTAAGCCTGGCCGAGCTCAGCCGATTGACGGGTATCGCCAAGGCCACCGTGTTCCGGCTGGTTACGACTCTCGAAAGCGCCGGCTACCTGCTTCGCGTCGAGAACAATCGGCTGTGCCTGGCGCCCAAGCTGACGAGTGTGGCGGCGGCGGTTCGCAGC
>DATJOQ010000184.1:0-3754 GCA_035506935.1 Binataceae bacterium (SeqCode)
CCACAAAAATCGGTGCGACAATTTGGCAGGGGCACGCAAGTGAGATAGACGAGCGCATGCAAAAAAACCGCAACGCAGAGGAATCGAATTGCCAAGCGGCAGCCGATCGTAACGCCCCACAATAGTGCCGCCACCTGAGTACTCCCGATTAAATTATCGAACGATAGCGTCCCTGGCGCTCAGCGGCCGATTTCCACAACTTGAATTAAGCTGCGCGATACCACATTTTAGCAGAGAGATGCTGCGTTCCTTGTGCGTCGCGTCTGGTCATTAGTGACCAGGGGGATGGAGTCCCCCTCTAACCGCCAGCACGGCTAATGACTCCTGCCGCGATGTTAGTCGCGACAGGGTCATGTTCTGACCCCGTCGAGAACGGGAGCCGTCGTGTGGATCGCCTCTAGCCGAATTACCTCAGCGACCCAGCTGCGCTATCGCCCTCCCAGCGTCGGCGCCGTGGGCGGGCCTCTTACCAGGCGCGTACAGCATTTGCCGTTCTATGCGACCGAATGCCGGGCGCCAGAGCGATCGGCTCCGTTCGCGTTCTATGGAGAAGGAGACGATGACTAAAGAAGCCCCGATCATTGAGATACACGATCTCGTGACGCAGATAGGAAACGAGACGATCCATGATGGTCTTAATCTTACGGTCCCTCCCCGCGAGATCTTGGGCCTCGTGGGCGCCTCCGGTTCAGGAAAATCGGTGCTGCTGGAGACGCTGGTTGGTCTTCGCCGCCCTACGATGGGGACCGTGCAGGTTTTCGGGCGCGACCCGCTAGAGATCGTCGGCGGTAGCTCGTCCGATATCCGACGGCGCTGGGGCATCTTGTTTCAAACAGGGGCGCTCTTCTCGAGCTTAACAGTGCTGGAGAACGTCACCTTCGTTGTCCGCGAGCAAACTGATCTCCGCGACGAAAGTTTGGTGACAGTTCTCTCCGCCCTCAAAATCCAGATGTGTGGCCTCTCCCCTGAGACATTCAATTCCTTCCCCGCACAATTGTCGGGCGGCATGCGCAAACGTGCCGCGCTCGCGCGGGCGCTTGCGCTGGATCCCGAGCTCTTGATCCTCGACGAGCCGACGGCCGGCCTCGATCCGATCGAAGCGGCGCGCTTAGACGTACTTATCGGCGATCTATGCCAGAGCCTGGGACTAACCGCCTTCATTGTGACCCACGATCTCGACAGCTTATATGCTCTCTGCCACCGAGTCGCTGTTCTGGCTGAAAAGAAAATCATCGCTGACGGTCCCCTCGCGGAGCTGCGACGCAGCATCCATCCCTGGATACAGCAATATTTCCTAGGTCCGCGAGGCGAAGCAGCGGCGCGAGCGCATCGCGCCAAACGCGCCCGAACTTTGTAAATACACCGTTCGCTCTCTAGCGTGCCGCTTAAATCGATGTGCCCGCGGCAAAAGAGCCGCATACTCCTCCGCAGTCTCCAGCGCCCTACCCGCAGTATCAGGACGGGGGTGACAACAGTTCAGAGTTCGCCGCCCGGTCGATATGTCGTGTGAAGATCTGTTCGTACAGATCAGCACCGAAACTCTTGGGCAGCGGCTTTGCTTCCTGGAGGCGAAAGCTCCTTGCGCCATCTTTACTTCTATCAGCTCGCAAAAACAGCACTCGCTCGTCACCAAGGAATAGTCGCGCAAGCTCATACATGTGAGTGACGAAGAATACCGTGACGTCGGATTCCAGCAAGGCCGACACGATCTGCCTGGCAATCTCGGATCCCTCTCGCTCATTTGTCGCAGCAAATGATTCATTGAAAAGCACCATACCCCGGCGCCGGATCTGATTCGCAATCGTACTCATTCGCGCGAGCTCTTCGTCGAATTTTCCACTTCTCATACTGCGATCCTCCTCACGCTTGTAATGCGTGAAGAGACCGGTATGGAGAGACGAGATGAAGGCGTCCGCCGTAACGAACATTCCAGCCTGCATCATCAGCTGCGCCAAACCGACGCTCCTTAGGAAAGTCGACTTTCCACCGCGGTTGACGCCGGTAATGATAACGAGCGGTCTTCCCGCCGCATCGGCATCGTTTCCTACGACGGGATGCCTCATGGTCAAGGCCAGACAGACGTCACGAAGATTGCGGCACGCGAAGCTATGCCTATCTTCAGTAGCTTCCGGAAACGCAATGGCTTCGCCGATGCGTGAAAGCTGCTCCGAGAGATTTATGCATCCAATGTAAAATGCTAGCTCCGCGCGCAACGACTTCAAGAAGTTCCGAACATGCTCGGCCGAGTGAAAGAGCGCACCGGAGATCAGACTAAGCCCCCGATTCTGGAGCTCTTCAAATGCATAGGCGCCGGCTTCGTCTCGCGGATGCAGCTGCAACGTGAAGCTTGGAGGTCCAAGGGTAAAAATGCTCCGTATCCAGCTCAGATCCCGCAGTTGAGGCTTCCTCAGTATAGTGCCAACCCCTTTACCACCCTCACCAACCTGCGCACTCAGAAGAACGCCGCGGCCGAAAGTGAGGTTCTTGAGATCGGCGCCGGCGGCCTCCAGATATGCATCATCTAGATCACGTTCCAGCGTCCTAAAGAATTGACGAAACCCGTCCGACGAAAAATTGCTTTCGTTCGTGGAACAAGTAATCCGAAGCCGGCGGAGAACGTCGAGGCAGCTTCGCAAGGTCCGAACCGCGCTTCCCACCATTGAGGCAGGTTCGTGTCCCAAAAGGCTGAAGTCCCAACTTCTCTCTCGGCTGAATGGCTCCATCGCAATTGCGTAGAACTGACGCACGATCGACGGGTTGACGAGACAATCTTTCAGGATCATCTGCCGATAGCGGATCGTGGCTATATCATTTGCCCACGCACTAGCACAGGCAGCGGACATGATATTGTAAAGATAGGGATCGTTCGCCGCTGCAGCGTCCAACAGCACCGCCAGTTCAATATCCTGCGCAAAGTGCAGAGGCTCCTCCCGTGGCGGTGGGCTGACGTCGAAGTCTCGATCGGGATGCATCAGAAACGTCTTCATCGTTGTACCCTGGCGCGTAGCTGGTCGTAGGTGACGCCCCATTTCTCTGCCAAGGATAAGGCATACGCGAGACCGTCCGCCGGCTTGCGCACGACCTGGAAGGTACGGCGTGCCGGGTCATCGGGCGCAACCGTGCTCACCATGCTAACCGTCTTCGCGCTGAGAGTTGACAGTGCGTCGATAAACGTTACGCACACACCGATAGCATCAGTCGACAGGACAATCTGAAGGACTTTTGTGCTCAAAAAGATCTGATCATCCAGGCTTGTCGAATTGAAGATTTCGTTGAAGATGACAACGCTGTTGGATGTCATCGTTTGACAGGTGTGATGGAGGCGAACGAGCTCGTCCTCCAGCTTGCCTCGCAGATTCGCGATATTCTCTTCGCGTTCAAAGTGTGTGAAGATTTGATCGGGTAGAAAGAGCCGAGCATTTTCCCCGGGCACGGGACACCCGAGCCCGGCAAGAAAATGCAACTGACCAAACATGCGCGCAAAGGTGGTTTTGCCGCCTTGATTGGGTCCCGATACGACGATAAGGCGTTCCGCCCCCTTAAGATAGAAATCGTTTGTGACGATCGGTTGCTTTTCCTGCACCAGCTTCGCGGCCAAAGCCAGATCGAAGCTAGCAAAGACGCTTGTCTCTCTGTCGGATACCGACACATCGGGGTGGCAGAATGCGAGGCCCGCCTTCTTCAGGGGATCGATAAACGCGAGATAGGCGATGAAGAACGCAATTTCACGATTGAAGGTCGCTACTACATCGTC
>DATJOQ010000185.1:0-11189 GCA_035506935.1 Binataceae bacterium (SeqCode)
ATCAGTGGCACGATCGTTCGTGGTGGATGGCGAACAACCGCACGTGGGTTCAGACGAACCATCCGGAATGGATGCATCACTAGAATCGCGTACCTCGCGGGACTCTAACGCGAGACTGTACTCGCGATCCTGAATCGATCACCTCGCCCGCGGTGGCGGGCGAGGTGATATCTCGGTGTCGCAGATTATCTCCCTCGGCTGCTATCCAAGTTGTGCAAACAGATTTCTCAATTCATGTCGCCAAGGAGAATCTCAAATTCTCAGCGGCGCACTTTATCGCCTATCCCGGCTTTCGCGAGCCGCTGCACGGACACAACTACCAGGTTGGGATTCGCGTCCACGGATCGCTTTCCGGCACTGGCTATGTGCTCGATTTCGGATTGATCAAAGAGCTGACCAAAGAGATCGTCGATCGTCTGAACGAGCGCACCCTGGTTCCGCTGAACAGCGATTGTCTCTCTATCGAACGTGATTCCGGACAAGTGCGGATTCGTTATGAGCAGGACGAGTTCGTGCTGCCGGCGCGTGACGTATGCTTGTTGCCGATCGCGCATAGCTCCGCCGAAGAATTGGCACGTTATATTTGGATCGAACTTCACAATGCGCTGAAAGCGCGCGGAGCGCTGGCCGAGATCGTAGCGATGGAGGTCTCGGTGGGAGAAGCTCCAGGCCAGTCAGCGAGCTACAGTCAACAAATTTCACGAGGTTAAGCTTCTTCGCGAACTGGGGCTTCGGCTCCACGCGGGCGAGCGAATCGGCGTAACCTGCGTCCAGCCCGTGTTATTGGGCTGCTTGTTAACCGCCAAACCATCGTGACATAATGGCCGCTGCTACACCCTGTCAGGAAGTTGCAAGAAGGGGGACTGTCACGGGTGGCTTCCGGACTAAAATCCGCTGAGATTAGGTTCCAATCGCCGGTTTCACGCGCGCTGATCGGTGAGCATCCGTCAACTCTTAAGCTCCAGATGCTCATCGAGCGCATCGCTCGCACCGACTCGACTGCGCTGATAACGGGGGAGAGCGGCACGGGCAAAGAAGTTGTTGCGCGCGCGATTCATTCACTGTCGGCGCGGCGCAATCGCAACTTCGTTCCGGTCAATTGCGCCGCAATCCCGCACGAGATGCTCGAGTCTGAGATGTTCGGTCACGAGCGCGGCGCGTTCACCGGCGCTATCGCACAGCGCCAGGGCCTCTACGGCATGGCCGACGGCGGCACAATCTTTCTCGACGAGATCAGCGAGATGCCGTTGCTGCTCCAGGTTAAGCTGCTGCGCGTGCTGGAAGACGGCCTGGTGCGTCCGCTCGGTTCGGACCGGTCGGCGCAGCTCGACGTGCGCGTAATCGCCGCCAGCAATAAGGATCTCGCGGCAGCAGTCAAGAAGAGCACGTTCCGCGAGGATCTGTTTTACCGACTGCAAGTCGTGCCGATCATGATCCCGCCCTTGCGCGAGCGCCGCTCCGATATCCCGCTGCTGATCGAGTATTTCCTCGAGCGTATGCGCAGCCGCTTTCCCGGCCGTCACTGGACGATCAGCCGCGAAGCGATGGTCCATCTGTGGTCCTACGATTGGCCCGGCAATGTGCGCGAGCTCGAGAATATGGTCGAGCGCCTGGTGGTGCTGTGCGAGGGCTCGGTGATCGAGAGTTCGCTGCTGCCGCCCAACCTGGTCGCCAGCGTTCATCCGGTTGAGCCTCGCATCCCGCCGGGATTAGGCGAAGACGGAATAAATCTGAGCGCGCTGGTGAGAGAATTCGAAGGGCGCCTGATGAACGAAGCGCTGCGCCGCACGCGCGGCAACAAGCAGGCCGCCGCGCGCCTGTTGGGGCTCAAGCGAACCACGTTCTCGGCCAAGCTGCGCCGCTGCGGAGTTCTCACCTCGGAAACGCCAGACAGCTAGGGTCAACAGTAAGGTTCAGGTTATGAATCGCAAGAACATTCCCGCGCGAATCCTGGTGGTCGACGACGACCCCGACACGATCACGATTTTGAGCCGCTATCTTCAACGCGAAGGCTTCGTCGCGATCGAAGCGCCGTCGGGCGCCGATTGTTTACGAATCGTTCAGGAAAGCTCGGTCGATGTCATCCTGCTCGACCTGATGATGCCGGAGATGGACGGTTTCCAGGTTTGCGAGGAGCTCAAACGTAATCCCGAGACCGCGGAAATTCCGATCATTCTGGTGACCGCACGCGACGATATCGACGCCCGCGCCGAGGGCATCCGGATCGGAGTCAGCGAATTCCTGCCCAAGCCGTTTTCCCGCCGTCAGCTAATATCGCGCATCAACTCCCAGTTGAGCATCCTCGAGACCGAACGCGCGGCCGACGCCGCGCTCAGCCGCTTTGCCGTCAGCGGCCGGGATTAATCGAGGCGATCTGAATCTCGCGAGCTGACCGGATCGTTTGACCGATCAGGGCCAGCCGTTTTACAACTCGGTCTTCGCTGAGAAGTGCTCTCGCGTCCGCGCGCAATCACGCGACGCATGGGGAGAAGTTTTATGCGAGGACTCGAAGATAAAGTCGCATTCGTGACCGGCGCCGGCAGCGGTATCGGTCGGGCGATCGCGCTGCGATTGGCGAGCGAGGGTGCGAAAGTTGCGGTCACGGACCTGGTCGAGCGCGCCGCGCAATCGACCGCGGCCGAGATTGGGCAAACCGCCGCGGCGATCACCGTCGACGTAACATCACCCGACAGCGTCCGCAACGGCATCGCGCAGACGGAGCGCCTGCTCGGCCCGATCGATGTGCTGGTGAACGTCGCTGGATGGGACAAGGTAGAGTCGTTTCTCAAGAGCCAGGAAGAGACCTGGGAGAAAGTTCTCGCGATCAATCTGAAAGGCGTGTTCAATTGCGTCAAGGCGATTCTGCCCGGGATGATCGAGCGTGGCCACGGCCGGATCGTGAGTATCAGCTCCGACGCCGGCCGCGTCGGCTCCAGTGGCGAAGCGGTGTATTCCGCGGCCAAGGCCGGGATTATCGGATTCTCAAAAACGGTGGCGCGCGAAGTCGCACGCCATCATATCAATGTGAACGTCGTATGCCCCGGACCCACCGACACGCCGCTGCTGAAGACCATCCAGGAAGTTAATCCCAAGCTGCAGGACGCGCTCAAGCGCGCGATCCCGTTCGGACGGCTGGCACAGCCCGACGATATCGCGCCGGCGGCAGTGTTTCTTGCCTCGGATGACGCGAGTTACATCACGGGCCAGGTGTTGTCAGTGAGCGGTGGGCTGACGATGGTTTAAGCGCAAGTGACAGGATGCAGCCTCATCCTGCGTCATCCGATGATCATATGCTCCCTGGTGATGATGAACGGGAACGGATCGGGATGCAGGAAATGAGGCTCGTCCGCGCGCGTCGCTGCATACTCCGCGGTTTTCTCTGAAGCGCGCATCGCGTCAGTGCTGTCGAACCAGACTTCGGCCACGCCGTCGCACGCCGGCTGACGCCCGTCGCGATACGCCGACGGCAGCAGGTGCGATTGAACGTAGCGCCGGATGGTCGAAATCTTCGAGGCGATCGGTCCGTGAATCCCGCCCCAGTATTTCTGAAATTGGTCGACCTCCATTCCCGGCTTACGCGCGATAAACTCGACCAGCTTCACCATTGAAGGATCGGTCGGTCCGTCTTTTTGCGTCCACTCGCGCGTCAGCACGAATTTCATCGGCATCGAGAGAAAATTGTAATCGTCTTCCTGCGCGGCTTTGCTCTGTGGCAGCTCGGCGATTCGCCGCATTGTCTCGAGGTCGTCGAACCAAAGCTCCGCGACACCGTCATACGCCGGCTCACCCTTGCGATAGCCGGATAGGATGGTGTGGGACTGAACGTATCTGCGCACATCCGGGACTTTTTTTACGATCTCAGCGTGGACCGTGAGCCAGTATTTTTGGAACGCAGCGAGATCCATTCCCGGTTTGCGTTTGATGAAATATATCGCCTTGATCATAAGACACCTCTCTCGATTGTGCGGTGCGCAGAGCAGACCGGGTGCGCGGATCTGTTCGGGACAACTTTGCCTTGAGGATCAGGCGAAGCGGGCGGGCGTCACTGCTTGATGCGTAGCGCGTGCGAGGGGCAGTCCTCGACTGTCTGGCGCACGTCGTGCTCGCTTGCCGCGCTCGGATCGATCACGAATTTCCCGCTTTCGACCTTGAAAACCTGGGGCAGAGTTCTCACGCACTTGCCGGAATGGATGCACGCGTGTTTGTCCCAGATAACTTCGAGTGCCATGGTTGGCGCCTCCCGACGAAATTTCGAGCACCGGATCGCGACCGGGCCAGGAATTTCCTTACTTCGCATGAACCCAGTTCCGACTGCAAATGGTCGGGGTGATTGCGAGAGACGGTTTGCTCGGTTAGAAAATAAAACTCAACTTCGCAGCCTCGCCCGAGAGCATGGAGGATTCCACGATGGCGTCTACTTGTCCGAGATGTCACGCCCAGGTGCCGATTGGCGCCACTACCTGTCCGGTGTGCAATTCGCCGTTGACGGACAAGTCAAGCAATGTGATCGCCGCTTTGACCTACCTGTTGGGCGTCGTCACCGGGGTCATTTTCCTGTACCTGGAACCCTACGACCGTGACGAATATGTGCGATTCCACGCCCGCCAATCGATCGCCTTTTCCGTAGCGTGGTTCGCGCTGAACATAATCGCCGGGGTATTTATCGCGGTTTTGCCCGGACCGCTCAGTGCAATTCTGTTCCTGTTCGAACGTTTGCTGAATATCGCGTTTGCCGTCGCGTGGATATACCTGATGTACCAGGCTTATATCGGTAATCGATTCCGCCTGCCGGTGCTGGCGGATTGGGTCGAAGGAGCCGGCTTTTAGCTGAGGGTTGACTTGTTTACAGGCCTGTCTGCGCGCGCCAAACGCCCGCATACGAACCGGTCCCATCGTGATAGACTGACAAAAAAGGAGCCGCAGGTGCGGTTCCAGCGAACGCATGAAATTCGGCGTCGGAGTAGATTATTCGCTTAAGGCCCTGGTGATGATGGCGGAGCGCTATCCATCTTCCCATCCGATTCGAATCGAGGAAATCGCAGCCAGCCAGGCAATCCCGGAGACCTACCTGCGCCGGTTACTGATCGATCTCAAGCGTGGCGGTATTGTACTAAGTCAGAAGGGCCCAAGCGGCGGCTACTTCCTTGCGCGCCATCCCGGCAAGATCACGATGGGCGAAGTGGTGCAGATCATCGAGGGCGACTTTGTGCCGGTCGAATGCCTCGAGGAAGGCGCGAATTCGCCTTGCCGCGGCGAGGAAGCTTGCGCGATGCGCGGGGTCTGGTGCGAGGTGCGCGACGCGGTACTCGGCATCCTCGGCCGGACTACGTTGGAGTCGCTGGCCCAGCGTCGCAAGGGCGCGCTCCACTTTCAAATATAAAAAAGTAACGCCCGCCGGCTCGATCCATGTGCAAAGCGATTGCACTGCGAGCGTCGATTTCCCTATAACCTACAAGTTTCTCTGGCGCGCGCTTTCAGATTTTCCTGCGCGTCGGCGACTTTCGTGCTGTCTATTGTCACGATAGGTGGGGCGAGTTCGCAAAGGGGGGTGAGAGGGAACGTTAGAATGACATCGCTTTCTGCGTCAGCTTCCGCCGCGAGCGGAAGCATCGACCGGCCCGGAATCCTGAACATCGTAAATGAATGGCGCACCTTGGGCGAGACCGCGTTGATGTGGCTCAACGCGACCCGTTATCCGTGGCAGCGCGCCGAGAGCGGCGCGGGAAAGCCCGTGATGCTGATTCCGGGCTTCGGCGTTGGCGATTTTTCGCTGATGGCGCTGGCGAATTTCTGCAACTGGCTCGGCCATCGCGCCCGCTTCGTCGGGATCGTGGCGAACGCCGGATGCTCGGCGCCGATGCTCGAGCGATTGGAAACGAAACTAGATCAGATCTTCGATGAGAGCGGAATTCCGGTGGTTGTGATCGGTCACAGCCTGGGCGGATTCTATGCACGCGAACTGGGCCATCGCCGTCCGGAAAAAATCGAACGCGTTATAACTTTGGGTGCACCGGTGAGTCATCCGCTGAATTGCTGCAACACCGCGTTGAGCATGATGGCGGATTGTATCGCGGCGCTCAGCACCAGATGGAGAGACTGTCTGGCCGGAGCCTGCTCGTGCGGTCCCGCGATGGCTGCGGATCGGATGCCTCCGGTGCCGGTAACCGCGATATATTCGCGCAGCGACGGTTTCGTCGATTGGAAGGGGTGTATCTCAGACAGCGAGTCGGCGACGCTCGATCACGTGGAAGTTGCCGGCAGCCATCTCGGCATGGCGCTGAGTCCGGAGGTATTTCGAATCATCGCAGAGCGATTGGCGTGGCCGCGCGAAAGACCGGCTAAGGAAGCTGCTTCGAACCATCCGCTGCGACTGGTACCGCGCACCTCTGCGCTGCGGCAGATCAACCCTGGCGACCAAACTCCCGGGCTACAGTTCGCGGCGGCCGTTGAGCGCGCTGGTCAGAGTAGCCGAGTCACTGTACTCAAGATCGCCCCCCGACGGGAGCCCGTGCGCGAGACGGGTGGTTCGGATCCCGAGCGGTTTTAGCAGCCTCGCAAGATAGAGCGCAGTGGCCTCACCCTCGACCGTGGCGTTGGTCGCGATAATAACCTCCCGCACGGCGCTGCCGTTGCTTTGATCGAGCCGCGCAAGCAACTCCTTAAGCTTCAGATCCTCTGGGCCGATACCGTCGAGCGGTGCGAGCGCGCCATGCAGCACGTGGTAGACGCCGTTGAAACCGCGCGCACGCTCCATCGCCATCAGGTCGGCCGGCCCTTCGACCACGCAGATGACGTCATGCTCGCGTTGCCCCTCGTCGCAGATCTGGCATCGCGGAGTGTCGGACAGCCCGAAGCAGCTCGAGCACAGACTGGTGCGCTCCTTCATCTCGAGCAATGCCTCGGCCAGAGCGATTACGTCTTCGCGCGGGCGATGCAACAAATTGAAGGCCAGCCGCGAGGCGGTCTTTTCGCCGATTCCAGGAAGCCGCGAGAGTTCGCGCACCAGCCGCTGCATCGCCGGCGGCAGCCCGTCGGCGCGCTTGCCCGATGCGGCTGAGGTCAACGCCACGTTTTAGTCTCCGCCCATACCGGGAATTTTGAAGCCGGAAACGCCCGCGATCTTGCCCATCTCTTCGGCGACCAGCTTTTGCGCCTGGCGGATTCCTTCGTTGACCGCGACTACGATCAAATCTTCGAGCATCGATTTGTCGCCCGCCGAGATCAGCGACGCGTCTATTTCTATGCGCCGCACATTCATCGCGCCGTCGACGGTTGCGCGAACCATCCCGCCGCCGGACTGCGCGGTGACGGTTTTGGACGCGGCTTCATCCTGCATCTGCTTGAGCTTGTCCTGCAGAGCATGGGCCTGCTGAAGCAGGGCCGATAGATCCGGTTGTGCCACAACATAACTCCTTAGACTGGAAAGCTTCTTAAATCACGTGCGCGACCATGTTCGCGATGATGGACGTTACTTTTTTGGCTCATCCGATTGCTCTGCGACCTCACTGGACGGACGGGGCCGCGGTACCGGCTTGGCGCGCACGTCGACCAGGCGTCCCTCGAACTGATCGCGAATCTGCTTAACCACCGGATCGGCGAGGACCGTGCGGCGAACCGCTTCACGATCGGTTCGGGCTTCGGCGGGCGGATTCGCGGCGACGGCATCAGCGAGTGCGACCGATGCGCGCACCGATTGCGGTGGCTCGCTGACAGCGTTGTCATTGGCGACGGCAACGGGCGCGGAAGCCGCGGCAACAGCCGCTGACGGTCGCGCCGGCGGTGGCTGCGTGCGCGCATCAGCGGAACTCGTCGCGATGCCATTGGTAACGATCTCCGCGGTTATCCTGCGGCCGTAAAGCTCGGAGGCGGACTCGGCGATCGCGCTTCGATTGTCGCTCAAATAGCGGATATAGATATCGCTCAGCGGCCGAATCCTGAGTACGTCCCCCTCGATCTCCAGCCCGGCGCCTTGATCCATGAAACCGGCCAACGCTGCGCGTTTGTTGCGGATAAAATCGCGTAGCTCGGGCAGCTCGCGAGAGCTGCTCTCAGGAGTAACCTTGCGCGGCGCCTCGGCTTTGACTTCGCCTTCGACCTTGATTCGCCGCACGCCGCCGGCGCCCTGCGATTGGACTTCGCCGCCTTTGTCACCCGCTGCACCGCCTCCGCCGGTGACGGGCGGCGTCGCCTTCTCGGCGGCGCCGATCGCTTTCAGCAGTTCGTCGGCTTCGACCACCGGAGCGATCGTGGCCATCCTTACCACCGCCATCTCGAGCAGCAGATCGGGATAAGGCGAGTGCAGAATCTCCTCCTGCGCCTGCGCCATTAGCCGGAACAGCCGCATCAAGTCGCGCAGCGATACGCGCTCCGCCAGGCGTTTGAGGTCGGCGACCTCCTGGTCGGGCAGATCCGCGAAGGGAGTTTCCTGCCCCTCCTGCGGCAGCTTGGCGACGGCCAGATTGCGCATCGTCTCGAGCAGATCGCGCCCCAATCCCTCGAGATTGGCGCCGCGCCCGTGAAGCTCACGCACCAGCCCGAGCGCCGGGCCTGCGCGCTTTTGCAAAATTGCCTCCGCCAATTCGTAAACCCTCGAGCGGCTCGCGACGCCCAGAGTCTCGGCCACCGCGCTCTCGCTGACTGGGCCTGCGGATAGCGCGATCGCCGTCTCCAGCATCCGCTCCGCATCGCGCATGCTGCCGCCCGCTTCGCGCGCGATAATCGTCACCGCCCCGGTTTCCGAAACGACTCCTTCGCGCTCGGCCAAATCCTTCAGGCGGCCCTGGATAGTCGCGAACGGGAGCCGGCGGAAATCGTAGCGCTGCAGGCGCGACAGAATGGTCTCGGGCATTTTCTGCGGCTCGGTCGTCGCCAGGATAAACTTGACGTGGGCGGGCGGCTCCTCGAGCGTCTTGAGCAGCGCGTTGAAGGCCTGGTCGGTCAGCTGATGTGCCTCGTCAATGATGTAAATCTTGAAGCGGTCGCGCGCGGGCCGGTAGCTCAGATTCTCGATAATCGCGCGTGCGTCGTCGATTTTGCGATAAGTGGCGCCGTCGATCTCGACCACGTCGAGCGCGCGGCCCGCGCGAATCTCGAGACACGCTGCGCATTCGCCGCATGGCTCGGGTGTCGGTCCACGTTCGCAATTGAGGCATCGCGCAAGGATCCGCGCGGCGGTGGTTTTGCCTACTCCGCGAATGCCAGTGAACAGGAAGGCGTGGGCGATACGGCCGGTTTTCAGCGCCTGAGTGAGGGTTCGCGTGACGTGCTCCTGGCCCGCCAGCTCACTGAAATGCTCGGGGCGCCACTTGCGCGCCAATACCAGATGCTTTTCCAAACCGGATGCTCGCTTCGCTTGCGCCCGTCGCTAGATCTCTTTGGACTCGTCCTGTCGCTGGACTTTTCAGGCCCGCCGTCGGCGGTGAGACTACGAGAACGAAGGCTGCCGGTCGAATGATAGCTAGGCACCCCTGCGGCACAGGGGGTAGAACCGGTACCGTTGCTTCCTTCCGGACCTGGCGGGGTTCGCGGCCTCCCCTTGCGCAGGACCCAGCTATCAGCGGCTGGCAGCCTTCTTCGGTGGTCGAAGCGCCGATCCCTCTCGGGCGCCAGCTATTAAATTAGCACATCGCGCGCCTTGCAACCGCATCGTCGCGATGAGTTCACAGCCTGGCATTTTTGGCTCGTCTATTGGGGGTCTATGCTGCCTGGTGACGACAGCGTCTCAAGCTCGAAAACGGCTGCACGATCATTGCCGCGCTCTGGGCGCAACGCCAACATCGTCCGCGCAACCGACCGCAGCACCGCCTTGACTACGGCGGACGGAACCGGAAAAAACACCATAAGCTGGTTTCGTAAGAAGCCCAGGCTTGGAGGTTATTGTGAAAGCAGTTTCGAGTTTGTCGACACTGCTGGCGAGGAACCGGGTCACGAAGATACTAGTAGCCGTCTATTTAGCACTCATCCTGGCGTCCGCGAGTCGCGCCCTGAGTGAAGAAGCTGCTGACGATCAATCTAACGAGATAGCGACATATACCCCGTCTGAAAGCAAAATTCCTTTCATGGTATGGAACGCGTCTAACAAAGACGCCCTGCTTGCTCTTGATCCGGCGGCGATAAAGGAATTCTCAGATAAACTCGAAGACAATCAGGATGAGGAGTTCGGCGATTTCGCTTGGATCGATCTGGCGGGCGACGGGCGGTACGAGTTGCTCGTGACCAGACAGACACGAGCCTACAGCGTTCTGTACCTTTATTGGCAAGAGGCGCCCGGGAGAATGAGGATTCAGTCCTATGCAGGACCCGATGTCGATCCGCACAATAATTTCAAAGATTTGAACGGCAACGGTAAACAGGAACTAATCTTGGAAGCAGGAATCAATCCGGAAAGCTCGGGCTGGTTTGACCTTACTTCCCTCGCTCCGCCGGAGGCCTCTTGGCCCGAGGTCTACCGTTTGGAAGGTGAGCGCTACATAGCTGCGAGTCGAGAATTTCCAAAGTACTACGATACTGACGTTTTACCGCAGGTCGAAAAGGAAATCAGGAAAGCTCGCCAAAGGGTTGCTGCTCAGCAGGGCAAGCCTGAACCGACACCGGCGCCGAACGTGCCGAAAGAGCTGGTGGACTACAAGTGGTTATTGCCGGGGCGCGAGTTGGCCGTGGCCATAATGGAGAGAGACAAGATCCTACGCGTGCTCGGTCGCGACCCGAATGCAGGACTTGCAGACGCTCGCGAATGGTTAAAGAGCAGCGATCCAGAGTTAGTGAATGATGCTGTTATCGTGCTCACGGACATCGGTGGGCACGACAAAGAGCTCGATGCTGCAGAAAGCGCGCTGGGTCGCCGCTGATTTGCTCAGTTCCTCGCAAAAAGGCGGAGCCGCAAGGTTTTGTCCGACGAGGACCCACCGATGCCGTTCAGATCAACGCGCGGCCCTGGGCGCCGTCGACTGGCAAGCATACTCCGGTTATCCAGCTCGCTTTTGGCGACGCCAGCATCGCAACCGCGTAGCTGACTTCTTCGGGACGGCCCAATCGGCCGGCAGGAAATTCATGACTGATGAAATCGCGCTCGAACGCCGGATTTTCCTTGAAGCGACGCTCCCAGGTACCGCCCGGATAAAGAATCGAGCCTGGCGCAATCGAATTCACGCGGATGTCCTTGGGCGCCAGCTCGCGCGCGAGCATCTTGG
>DATJOQ010000186.1:0-6041 GCA_035506935.1 Binataceae bacterium (SeqCode)
TACTCCTGCACCAGAAGAGTCATTCGCTCTCTCATCGCTTGGACAAAGATCGTCCCAATCGGAGCCAAGTCTGCTGATCGGTATGATCGATCATGAAGCTATCAGCGACACGCGGCGTTCCGCGACATCCGCGGCGCAACCCACGGACGGCAGCGACTCCGCTTCGATCAACTCCAGCGTCGTGAGTTCGCAGGTTGCGAAGCAAAGTGCGTTTCGCAGCGACAGCCTCGCGGCGTTTTTCAGGAGAACGCCTCATTACGGCTTTCTTTCGTGGCAGGATTTGCGATCGCTGGTTCGTACTCCTACCTTCCCGGCGGACAAGCATTACATCGTGTTCGCGCCTGATACTCAGGCCGAAGCAGACGTGAATGCTCCCGAGCAGCCGCAAACTCATTTCAGGCCGCTCGCGGAAATTCAGTTCGGCGACTATAGCCTGCCTGTGTACCTCGGTGTGCGCGACGCCGAGCATTGCTGCCAATAGTTCGATGTTGGTGCGCTAGCAGCCGGTCTCTCGCGATTTGTGGAATTGCTTCCGCTGCTAGGCGGGATCCTCCCGATCAGCTACTATACCACTCACTCGGATGAATATCGTATCGGGCATCGCGGCGGCTGTGTTTGGGATTGTGCTCGCGGTCGTCTGGCTGCTGGTAATGCTCGCAGTTTTGATGGCGCTGGTCTGGATCGTAGCGGAAGTGTTTAGCCTATTGGCCGACCTGGTGCGGGGGCGCGAGCGAAGTCGCGCCGCCGGCTGGTAGCAAGAAATCTCCGGATAGCGCGCCGCCTGAATCACGCCGCGGCCGCGCGTCTGGCGACGCTGGCCGCGAGCGCGAAGGTCGCGACACTGAACCCGATTGTTATCAGTAGTGCGAGCATGAACCCCGGAACTGTCGATCCAGCGTTCGTCGCGCCGAGATAGAGACTCTGCCTCAGCGCCGCCATCCCGTAGGTCAACGGATTCAGCCGCATCGTCCATCGCAGCCACGCAGGCGCGCCGGTTGCCGGAAAGAAAGCTCCCGACAACAGCCAGATCGGAATTAGAATCAGGTTCATGATCGCGTGAAAGCCCTGGGTGGAATCGATACGCCACGCGATCACCAACCCGATACTGGTCAAAGCGAAGGCCACCAGCGCCATGATCAGGATCGCGGCCGCGACCGCGCTGGTAGTGAGATGGATTCCCGCGAGCGGGGCGAGAATCAGAAAGATCACTCCTTGTAATAGCGCGAGCGTGGTGCCGCCCAGCGCCTGCCCCATGACGATCGTGGGCCGCGTGATCGGCGCGACCAGGACGCCCTGCAGAAAGCCTTGCTTGCGATCTTCGACGGTTGAGATCGTGGCGAAAATCGCGGTGAACAGCAGCACCAAAACGATCACGCCCGGATAAAAATATTCGACGTAATTGGTTCCGGGCGCCGCGCCCGGCGGACGAAATGACGCGCTCAAGCCTCCGCCCAGCAGCAACCAGAAAACCAGCGGCTGCAGAAATGCGCCGATGATGCGGCTGCGCTGGCGGCGAAAACGCGTGATCTCGCGCCACCATAGCGTGGCGATTTGCAGCATCGCGCCGTTCATGAATCCGATTCCGGCGCCGGCCGCGGCTCAGCGAAGAAAAATTGATGGCCGGTGAGATGGACGAAAACGTCCTCCAGCGTCGGTTTGCCCACGCTAACCGATTCGATGTCCTCGCCGAAAGCTTCGACCATCGCCGCCACCAGCTCGTGCGCGCGCGGACGTTCGATTCGAACCGTCGCGCCAATCACTGTGCCGCTCAGCCCGAAGCGCTGCTCGACCTTTTGCTTGAGCGCCTCCACTGAGCGCCCGTGTATTACAATAACTTCGCCGCCAATCGCGGCCTTGAGCTCAGCGGGCGGTCCGATCGCGACCAATTCGCCGCGATGCATTACGCCGATGCGATCGCATCGCTCGGCTTCTTCCATGTAATGGGTCGTGAGCACGATTCCGACGCCATCACGCTCGCGCAGCACCGCCAGATAGTCGTTGAATTCGCGTCGTGCGCCGGGATCGAGCCCGGTGCTGGGCTCGTCGAGCAGCAGCAGCTCGGGTTCATGCAGCAGTGCCTTGGCGAGCTCGGTGCGGCGCTGGAGCCCGCCCGACAGCGTTTCCACCAGATCGTCGGCGCGCGCGGTTATGCCCATCCGTTCCATCATCGCGGCGCTGCGCTCGCGCAGTTTGCGGCCCGCCAGTCCGTAGAGATGCCCATGATGGGCCAGGTTTTCGGCGACGGTTAGTTTGCCGTCGAGACTCGGATGCTGGAACACGACGCCTATGCGCGGGCGAATCGCATGCGCTTCGGATTGCAGATCGTGCCCGAGCACTCTCACGACCCCGCGCTGGCTCGGCACCAGGGTCGAAAGAATCTTGAACAGGGTGGTCTTACCGCCACCGTTGGGACCGAGGAATCCGAAGATTTCGCTGCGTCCGATCGCGAAACTTACGTCGCGCAGGGCCTGCCGCTCGCCGTATTTGAAGCCAAGCCCCGACGCCTCGAGCGCGGGCACGTCTGCGGCAGCCGCGACGGCCACGCGCGAGGGAACTGCTGCGGCACTCATTCAATCACCAGGAATCTGATTATCACGCGCACGGCGCGCAAGGGCAATCGCGCCACAGAGGCAGCTCGATTCGCATGACGTAATGTCACTATTGGGCGCGCAGAAGCTGAGATTACGAATTGTTCGCCGACTCTCTCCGCAATCAGATGTGCTCGAAAATTATGACGCGACTGGACCCGACGGGCCGTTGTTCAGCGGGTTCGGATGCGCCTGAGGACGCGGGCCCAGGAGACGATTCAGCTCGTCGACTCCCACAGTCTCTTCGTGGAGCAACGCCTCGACCAGTCGATCGAGTTTTGGGCGCGCGTCGATTAGGAGTTGGCGCACCTCTTCGTGGCTTTCCTCGAGCACGCGCTGCACTTCCTGATCGATACGAGCGGCTGTGGCCTCGCTGTAATCGCGCCCCTGCGCGATCTCATATCCCAGGAACGGCTGCTGCTCGTCGGTCTTGAAAGCGATAAGCCCGAGCCTGCCCATGCCCCATCGAGTCACCATCCGGCGAACCAGGCGCGTCGCCTCCACGAGGTCGTTTTCAGCGCCAGTGGTTACTTCGTTGAAAACGATTTCCTCAGCCGAGCGCCCCCCGAGCATCACCGCCAGGCGCGCCCTCAGATAGGAATAGCTGAGATTGTGACGCTCCTCTCCTGGAACCTGCTCGGTCAGACCGAGCGCCTGACCGTGAGGCACGATCGTCACCTTGTGAACCGGATCGGCCTCGGGCGTGAGCCAGGCAACCAGCGCATGACCGGACTCGTGATAGGCGACTAGGCGCCGCTCCTCGGCCTCCATCAGTTGCGGATGGGCCGCGCCGAGTCGCACTTTGTCCTGCGCCTCCTCGAAATCGGCCATCGAGACTTCGGTGCGATTGTGGCGCGCTGCGGCTAACGCCGCCTCGTTGCACAAGTTCGCGATATCTGCGCCGCTCATCCCCATCGTGGTGCTGGCGAGCGTCGTAAGATTCACGTCCGCCGCCAGGCGCAACTTGCGCGTGTGAATTCTCAGGATGCCCTCGCGCCCCTTGCGATCGGGAAGCCCGATAACCACCTGGCGGTCGAAGCGGCCCGGACGCAGCAGCGCGGGATCGAGAACGTCGGGGCGGTTGGTGGCGGCCAGAATTATCACCTCGAAGCGCTCGTCGAAGCCGTCGAGCTCGCCCAGCAGCTGATTAAGCGTCTGCTCGCGTTCGTCGTTGACGGTTCCGACGCCGGCGCCGCGGCGGCGTCCCACCGCGTCGAGTTCGTCGATGAAAACGATCGCTGGCGCGGCCTCCTTGGCCTGACGGAACAGATCGCGCACGCGGCTCGCGCCGACGCCAACGAACATCTCCACGAATTCGGAAGCGTTGAGACTGAAGAACGGCACTCCGGCCTCGCCGGCGACCGCACGCGCCATCAGGGTTTTTCCGGTCCCGGGCGATCCGACCAGCAGCACACCCTTCGGAATTCGCGCTCCGATATCGTGATACTTCTGCGGATGCCTGAGGAAATCCACCTCCTCCTGGAGCTCGGCTTTGGCTTCATCGGCGCCGGCGACGTCGTTGAATGTGACCTTCTGATGTTCACCCGTATAACGACGCGCCTTCATCCGCCCAAGGCCAAAAAGGCCTGACTGGCCGCGACTGGCCCGGCTGCCGATCCACCAGAAAAAGATGATCAGCAGAATCAGTGGGAACCAGTTCGCGAGCAGTTCCAGGAACCACGGCGTCGAGCTGGAAGACACGTCTACCGCGACGTGATGCGATTCAAGCAGCGGCATCAACTCGCGATCGCCGACTACCGACGGATACGTGGTGCGAAAGGTGGTGTAGCTCACGGGAGGCGCTGTGGCCGAAGCCGAGGCTGCGGGCGCCGGCTTATTGGCGGGTGCGGTCTCGGATTTGGTCTCGGCTCTTTCGCCGGTGCTGGTTTCGGGCTGAGGCCAAAGGAATGCCTTTATAAAAAATCCCGTTATGCTGTCGCCGACTATGTGAACCTTCGAAATATTATTGGCGCGTATCTCGGAGAGAAAGGTCGAGTACGGAATCTCAACCTCTGGATGAGCACGAGGCCACAGCGAGAACAAATTCCAGGCCAGCAGCGCCCCGATCAGCAGCCACCAGAACATCAGACCCTGAGGAAACTGCTGTCCTGGTCCTGGTTTTTTTGCCTTTGGTGCGGTGTCCTGCGGCATTAACCTCTATCCAGTTTCGCGTGCTCTCGATTCAACGAGACCATAGAATATGCGACTCCTCGAGCGGAACTTGCGCAACCGCATGATATGGTATCACCCGCGGCGTGAAATACGACGCCGGCCGCGTGGCTGGTACCGTGGCGCTATACAAATAGCCTTTGATAGAGCCGACTAGCGGGGTCCCACGCGTCATCTCTTGGCGCACCTCCGCCTCACCGTCAAGCGCCGCGCCATAGACTTCGACGCGCACCGCTTCGGGATCGACCCCGTCGAGATAGACTGGAACCTCGAACGCGTGCCTGTCATTGGTGCTCTCCACGCTTATCTGGCCGAAATGCACACCTTCCCAATGGCCTGATAAGTTACGATTCCATTTTAGCAGCGCAGCGCCGATTGCCCCGCGATCGCGTTCGCGCTCGCGGTAGGCATTAGCGGCGGGCAGATAGTAATTCTCCGTGTATTCGCGCATCGCTCGATTCGCTGAAAAGAGCGGCGTCAAGCGCGCCATGCTGTCGCGCATGTGCGGGATCCAATCGAACGGGATGCCGCTGCGATCGCGCTTATAGAACGCCGGAATCACCTGCTCTTCGAGGGTCTTGTACAGCTGCTCGGCTTCTGCGGCGTCCCATGCGGGGTCATCGTCATGTTCTTTTCCGTCACCAAGCGCCCAGCCCATTTCCGGCGAGTAGGCTTCGGCCCACCATCCGTCGAGTTCCGACAGATTGATACCGCCGTTGACCAGTACCTTCATGCCGCTGGTCCCGCTGGCCTCCCACGGACGGCGTGGCGTGTTAATCCATACGTCGACTCCCTGCACCAATCGCTCGGCCAACTGCAAATCGTAGTCGCTGAGAAAAACCGCATGCGGACGTACGTCCGGTCGCCTGACGAAACGGATCCACGCCTGGATCATTGCTTTGCCGGGTTGATCCTGCGGATGGGCCTTGCCGGCAACAACCAGTTGTACCGGCCGTTCCCGATTGGTCAGGATGCGCACCAGGCGCTCAGGATCATGCAGCAGCAGGTTAGGGCGTTTGTAGGTAGCGAAGCGGCGCGCGAATCCCAGCGTAAGGCTATTCGGATCGAATACCGTCCGGGCGCGTGCGATGTCGGCCTCGGATCCGCCGGCGATCGCCAACTCCCTTCCCAGACGCTCGCGCACGTATTCCACCAATTCATTACGATTGGCGGCACGAAGCTCCCAAAGCGCGTTGCTCGAAACACGGGACATCTTTTCCGTTAATCCCTCCATCGTGCCACGCCAGCGCTCTTGCCCGCAGGTTTTGGTCCACAGCTCGTCGG
>DATJOQ010000187.1:0-6690 GCA_035506935.1 Binataceae bacterium (SeqCode)
AGACGATATCCCCCTGCGCCATCACGACTTTGCCGTTAACACCGTCATCTTTGCCGCTGGTGGCGAGAAATCCACCGGGCCAATGATCCCATCTGCCGGGAGTATCGGTGTATCCGTATTCACTGAGGACCGGATACGCGCCGAGCTCGTAGCTCACGTCGGTGCCCGCCTGATTGGTGAATCGAAGATGCTTAGCTTTTTCTAATCGGCGTTCACCGGCTTCAACCCGATCTCGCAACTCCTGCGTAGGGAACATGCGCGACAGAACGTCGATCGGCTCGACCACCAGCAGAATGCGCGTCCCGGCTTCCTGGATCTCGCGTTGTTCGGGAGAGAAAAGCAGGAGCGCCGTATCGATCATCAGATCGGCTTGCTTGAGCGCGTCGATCGCCGGCTGATTGCCGGTAAGCGCATTTGCTCCGAAATTGCCGAACTTGGCGTCCATGCTCATGCTGGTGGACATCACGTTCACGTTGTAAGTGTGCGCTCCCAAATCCTTCGCCGCGGCCATGAACGCCGAGGCGTACTCGGTATAGCTATTCAGTTCCGTGAGCACCGCGACGGTCTCGCCTTCCTTGACCCCGCATAGGACAAGTTCCTTGCGAAACAGGCTGACCATGTCACTAATTTCTTTTCCGGTGCTCATATATCTCGCCTCCGCAGTTCCGATGTGCTTTTGTAGGATCGCTACGACGCCCGATCGTTAACGCCGAGCTTCTCGAGGTAGCGAACCACTTCCTCGAGCGTGACCACGTCGCCGTATTTATTGTCCATGTCGAACAGGTTAGCCTCGTGCGGCTCGCTCGCCCGATCTCCCACACCTTCCACCACGATTATCGGACGAAAGCCATGCGACATCGCGTCCACCACGCTCGCTCGCACGCATCCGCTGGTGGTGCAACCGGTCACGAGCAGAGTATCGACCGCCATCGCGGTCAAGGTTGACGCCAGATGCGTCGCAAAGAAGGCTGACGCGTATTGCTTGGTGATCACGAGGTCGCGGGGCTCGACCGCAAGGCGCGGATCGATTTCGACCAGGTCCGAACCAAGCTTGAGCACCCGCAAGCTCGGCACTTTGCGCGCCCACAAACCAGCATCGGCCTGCCCATCCGGATTGTAACCGACGGCGGTGAAAATCACCGGCCAGCGTCCTTGACGCATCAGCGGCAACAGCTCGCGGATGGCGGCGACCTGGGAGGAGAGCTTCCCGGCGAGCGGCGATTTCTCCGGATCGGTGAAACCGATCTGCATGTCGACTACCAGCAGCGCCGGTCGCGTGCCGAAGCCGATCCGATTTCCAAAGCCGCTCTTGCGCAGAATCTCTTCCTTGTTTTCGGTTGCCATCGTTCATGTTCCTTCTTTGCGAGACGTCAGCCGGGATGAGACCACACTCTAGCTCAATTCCTTCTCCGGCCACATCTGAACAGCGATAACTCGCCATCCGTTCGCTTGCGTCAGTTAGGCTAACAGATGTAAGAAGAGATTCGTCTAAGATTAGTTCCGCTTAGGTCGCGAGCGAGGGATGCTTATGGAAATCGGAGCGGAAAAACTGACTCTCACCGAAGTTCGAACAAGCGCCGACAGCTTCTGGATCAACAAGAAGATCATTATAGTCGGGATACTAACCCTGACCGCGCTTGCGCTCGCGCTTCGCGCCTACCAGCAATTCTACGCCTGGACTACCGGCCTCGATGCGACCGCGCCCGAATTCCGGACCTACTGGATAAATCTGCTGTTCGGCATATTCGTGGTCGAGGGACTGCTCGCCACGGGGCTCTGGGGCTATGTATGGTTCACGCGTCCCAGGAGTCTTGAGAACCTGGAGCCGCGCGAGGAGTTGCGCCGACTCGGGGTGTTCGTCTCGATCATTTGCGTATACGTTTTCGCAGTATTTTGGACCGCGAGCTTCTTCGCGGAACAGGACGCGAGCTGGCATCAGACGGTAGTGCGGGATACATCCTTCACCCCGAGTCATATCGCGCTTTTTTACTGGAGCATGCCGATTTACATCATCATCGGCGTTACCGCTTACCTGTACTCGCGCACGCGGCTGCCGCGCTTCGCGGCGCGACATTCGCTACCCTGGCTGATCGCGGTCGCGGGCCCGTTCATGCTGCTGCCGGTGGTCGCTTACAACGAATTCGCACACTCGTATTGGGTACTCGAAGAGCGGTTCGCGGCGCCGGTTCACTGGGGATTCACCTTCTTCGCCTGGTCCGGCTTCGGCTTGGCCGGCCTTCTGCTCCAGGCTTGCGATTACGCCTACGAGTTGATTACCGGGAAGACCCAGACCTACTCGACCAAGGGGGCGCCGCCGACCGATCCGGCGCTCGACTTCGAACGCGAGGTCGCTTAGCGACTACTTCCCCCCGCTTCGCAGGTTCCTTGATTCGCCCAGGCGTCCGCCCAAACCACGTAAGGGAGATCAGGTTGATCGAATGCGTGCCCTGATCGATTGAGACTCACGATGGGGACCGGATTACAGGCCCGTCCGCGGCCGGCGTTCGAATCCGTACGCGATCAGCAGAGAGCGTTTCGAGTCCTCGATCTCACGGTCGCCGCGATATTGGTAGTGCTGTTCATGGCGCTCTACCACGTATTCGCCATGCTGTCGGTTGGCGATTGGGATTTCTGGGTCGACTGGAAGGATCAAGGCTACTGGATCCTGTGGACGCCGACGGTGCTGATCGCGATGCCCGCGGCGGCTCAGTTTATTTTCTGGGAGAAGTTCCGCCTGCCCTTCGCGGCAACCTTCCTGACACTGTGCCTGGTGATGGCGCAATGGCTGAATCGCGCCGCCAACATGCACGGATGGGCCTACTTCCCGATGGACTTCATATGGCCCGCGACGCTGATTCCGTGCGGAATCGTTCTCGATATCGTCCTGATGCTGAGCGGAAGTTACGTTCTGACCGCGATTATCGGCGGCGGCGCGTGGGGCGCGCTGTTTTATCCGGCCAACTGGGTGATGGCTGCGCGCTTCATGGTGCCTGCCAACGTGAATGGATTTCTCATGACGATCGCCGACACCATGGGCTACCATTTCGTGCGCACCGGCACGCCGGAATACCTCAGGCTTATCGATCGCGGCACGCTTCGTTCCTTCAGCGACGATCCGATCTGGCTCTCGCTGGCGCTTGCCGTGTTCCTCTCGATGGTCGTCTATGCGATCGGCATGACGATCGGCTATCTGTTCACGCGCAGCCAGTTCGTCTGGCTCAAACGGATCTGAGCCAACGCGGGCGTCAACGTTGTTATCCAAACGGCGCGCGCAAATAGAAATGGCTTCTGCAGGGTCGAGGAACAAGGCAAGACTCGCTGGAGCGACTTCGCTCGCGCTCGTGACCAGCCTGCTCGTCGCACTTTGGCCTCGTCCGGCCTCGGCGCACGGCGAACGTTCAGAACCGCCCTTCCTCAGGATGTCGACCGTGCAGTTCTACGATACCAAGTGGTCCGCGAAGACCATCAAGGTCAACCAGGAGATGACCGTGACCGGCCGCTTTCGCGTGGTGGAGAACTGGTCATTTGTGATCGCTCCGCCCAAGCTTGCGTTTCTCAACGTCGGTATCCCGGGCCCGGTGATGGTACGCGAGGCGAGCTATATCGACGGCGTGAACGCGGCGGCCTCGACCTCGCTCGAACCCGGCCGCGATTACGAATACAAGATCGTGCTGCGCGGCAGAATCCCGGGGACCTACCACGTTCATCCGATGCTCGACGTGCTCGATACCGGAGCGCTTCTGGGTCCTGGCGATTGGATTACCGTAGAGGGTGACGCCGCGTCGTTCACGGATCCTCTCACGACCTCGCTCGGCAATAAGATCGATCTGGCACACTATGGTCTCGGAGCGGTTGTGACTTGGCACGTGATATGGGTCGTGATCGCGATCGGCTGGCTGCTCTACTGGGTGAGAAAACCCCTCCTGATACCGCGGTACGAAGCCGTGATGCACGGCGAGGGCGAAAGTCTGATAACGCCCACTGATCGCATCGTCGGAATCGGATTTCTGCTCGTCACGCTGCTGATCGTGGGAGGCGGAGTCGTGGCAACCCGGATGATGTATCCGGTTACGATCGCTCTGCAATCCGCCTGGATGCGGATTCCGCCGCTGCCAAAGCAGCCCGATACCATCTCGATAAAGGCGGATCGCGTCGTCTACTACGTTCCCGGTCGCACGGTTGAGTTGTGGGCCAAGGTGACCAATCGGGGTATTCGACCGGTGCGGCTGGGCGAGTTCACCACGGCTGGGCTGCGCTTCCTGAATCCCACCGTGAGCAAGGTCGACGCTGACTTTCCGGCCGATCTCGTCGTCCCCGCCGGTTTGATGATCGAGCCTGACGCGCCGATCCAGCCCGGAGAAACCAAGTCCGTGCACATTATGATGACCAGTGAAGTCTGGGAGACCAATCGGCTGACCGCGCTGGTGCACGATCCAAGCAGCCGGATGGGCGGGCTGTTCATGTTTTATGATCCCGACGGCGACCGCTCGATAGTCGAGTTTGATAGCGAAATTCTTCCCATCTTTCGCCGAAGCGAAACACAGACTGCGTCTGCCAGCGAGAGCTAAGGTCTCACCTTTACAAGGTCAGTGGTAAGTCTCATTGGAGCAAATCTGCTGCAAAGGGCGCTTCGATAGATAACCATGAAAAAGGGTCTCGGATTACTCTTCGCTTTGCTGACAACTCTTGGCTCCGCCCGAACGCTGTGGGCCCACGGCGGAGGTCCGGGATTGAGCTACGACCCATGCGCGAAGCCCGTGGGGCAGTACTACGTTCACATGGCAGCCTATCAGCCGGACTCCAATCCCTTTGGCGAATACTGCGCCAGCGTTCCAAGCGGCGGCAAAACCCTCCTGGTCTTTGACCTGGTCGGTTCCGCGATGCGCCAGATACCGGTCGGAGTCGAAATCTTCGACCCGAATGGAACAAGCGGCAGCCACAAAGTGCTGAGCTTGCCGGCGACTGAGTATCCTTCAGGCGTAATCGATATCAATCTTACTTTGCGGCCCGGTCGCAACTATGTTGCGCTCGTGACGGTTGGCGAGCCGCCTGCTACCTCCACGATTTCTTTTCCAATCCAGGTCAGTGGCTGGTGGAATGGGTTGGAGCTTCCCGCCTTGCTGGCTGCCGCCGGCATCCTGGTTGCTGTCTATTACGGACTTCGTCTGAGACGTGAACAGACGCTGGCGGCGCGGAAGGCTGAAATGCGAGCCAGGATTCGCGCGGTGAGTGGCGCCTGATAGCGATGGCCTGAAGCGTGCACGCACAGTTTTTTCAAAAGCATTCGCGCAAGCGTCGCATGCACCTTGCGCAAGCATGCCTGATGGTGATGCTCCTGATGTGTTGCGCGTGCAACCGCGGGAAGGCGCCGCAGACGCGCGCGCCGCATGCAGCGGGGCTCGCCGATATTTCTACCGACCTGGTCCTCTACAATCAGAGCGGCCAGAAAGTCACTCTATCGTCTCTGCTTGGTCGGCCGGCGCTCGTGGCTTTCATCGACACCAACTGCAACGGAGTATGCCAGGCTACGACCAATAACCTCCATCGAGTCGCCGACGAGCTGGGCCCCGCGCAGGGCCGCGATATTCAATTCGTCCTCATCACTTACAATCCGCTGTTTGACGGGCCCAGCCGTCTGGCGCGCTATGCCGAGGCGATGAAGCTCGACAATTCCCGTTGGACGCTGCTGACCGGCGCGCCAGACAATATCGATCGAATCCTGCTGCGCTTCGGACTGCCCCCAACCAGCAAAGCGGACAATCCGATGCTGTTGATGAATCAGTTGGATTTCATATTTCTGGTCGCACCGGACGGCCGAATAGTAAATAAGTATTTCGGGCCCCAGCTAGTAATCGCGAATGTGTCGAAGGACACTCGCGCCGTGCTCGATCGCAGCGCGCGGTAGCCACTTCGGTTGCAAGACCAACGACACAATCTCTTCGCGCTGAGAAATACGTCAGCTCCCACCGCAATTTATTGATCCCAGCCGGCGTTCCTTGCGCGCGCCTCCGAACACGGTTGTCCGCGTTCGCTTTCTCGATCGACTGGAACGTTCGTGCTGCCGCATCATTTCTCGATTTATTTAGCAAGTTCAAATCTACCTTCGAATATAAATTATCTATGCAATTGTTATAAGCGCGATCGAGACTGGGTATCGTAATCAGCTAGCCAAACTCGCCTCACACGTTCGACCAGTAAACTCCCAGCGCGGGGGACAAACGCCTGATACCGTTCGCTACAGGCGTTGACTCCGATCGCTACATCCATTCGGTCCAACCGAAAATAGTGATGGCAGGTTGGCTGCCCCAAAAACGGCATAGTCGTTGCTCAAAAGCGCGTTGAGCACGCGATGGTGTGTCGACGATTAGTAGGTGCTGGATACGAGTCTTGAGTGAGGTCAAACACGCTCGAAGATGGCAGGGGGCAAGCCGATGGACGCTTTAAGAAACACGCGTCTTTACGTCTTCATCGTGCTGTTTTTGGTTTCGGTTCCGTGGCGATTAGCCGCGGCCGACGTGGCCACCTCGCCTGCTTCGAACGACCCGGTCGCAACCGATCCGAAGCCGTTCCCTTCGGATATACGCCGGCTCAAAGCCGAGATCGAACAGCTTCGTAAAGAGGATGAGCAAAAGCGCCAGATGATTGACTCGCTCGCGCATCGGATTGATCAGCTCGAAGCGGATCAAAAGC
>DATJOQ010000188.1:0-4847 GCA_035506935.1 Binataceae bacterium (SeqCode)
CAATTTTCGCCGCGCGCTCGCCGAACACTTTCTTGATAGCCTGCGTCTCCGCCACGTCGCCCTGCGGAGTCGAGGTACCATGAGCGTTGATGTAGTCGATTTCGTTGAGATCGAGATCCGTGTCTTCCAGGCACATCTGCATGCATCGCGCCGCGCCCTCACCGTTCGGCGACGGCGACGTGATGTGGTAGGCGTCGTCATTGGCCGCGTAGCCCGCGACCTCCGCGACAATGTTCGCACCGCGCGCGATCGCCGATTCCCGTTCCTCGAGGATCAGCGCTGCCGCCCCCTCAGCGAAAACGAAGCCGTCGCGTTCGCGATCGAACGGACGGCTGGCCGTCTCCGGCGAATCGTTCCGCACCGATAGCGCTCGCATCGCGATAAAGCCGCCGATACCGAGCGCGCACAATGCCGCTTCCGTGCCCCCGACGATCGCTCCTTCGAGGTATCCGTCCCGAATCATGCGGTAGGCTTCCCCTATAGCATGACTGCCCGACGCGCACGCGCTGGTGGTCGTCAGGTTGATCCCCTTGGCGCCGTAGCGAATACCGATATTGCCGGAAGCCAGATTCCCGATCAGCTTGGGAATGAAAAACGGCGTCACGCGCCTGAGCCCGGTCTCGAGGTATATTTTGTGGTACTCCTCGATCGTGCACAGGCCTCCGATCCCCACCCCGATCATCACCCCGATCCTCTCGGCGTTGCTCTCGTCGATCTTGAGCCCCGACTCGGTCATCGCCTGCGCCGCGGTCGCCATCGCGTACTGGATAAAGAGATCCATCTTCTTGATCTCTTTTTTCTCGATCCAGTCTTCTGGATTGAAGTCGCGCACCTCACCGGCGATCTGAGTGGGAAAGCTATCGCAGTCGAAACGGGTTATGCGGGCGATGCCCGAGCGCCCCTCTGTCAGCGCCTGCCAGTTCTTCTCGACCCCGGTCCCAAGTGGGGTCACCAAGCCCATGCCCGTCACGACCACCCGGCGATTGACGCCTCGTCTCATTAATTGAGTCCTTCCTAAGCGCGATTTAGAACATTTATTCTTTATCAAAAAACCCGCCCCGTCGAGACTGCCAACAGCCCCTCCAACTCTGGCCTTCGAATCAAAACTAATGGGACAATCATAATGTGACCTCCAGCGCAGCGTCTTTGGAGCCGCTTTTGAAGTTCGCCGAAGCACTGGGTGAACTCGAAGTGGTAATCGGCGACCAGGCCAAACCCGTGGTCGCGCAGGTGCGCGCGCGCCTGATCGAGGCCGCTGCCAGCCGCGACCGCGGCGATATCGTCGGTGCGCTCGACATAATCCGCCACGCCATGGAACAGTTGGCTTCGCTCGCTGGCCAACTCGACCCCACCGAGGGCATGATGATGCGCGCGATTGCCGAGCGCTTTACTCAGGCGCTGACCGCCGGAGACCGCGGCACCGCCAAGCAGGCGGTCGACGTGATGCGCCGGCGCGCCGGCGACAAGAAGGACGACGAAAATCCCGATTGGTAGCACGAGGAAAACACCGATGCCTGGTAATCCACTTCGCGAACTCGAAACCTTCGGCCAGAGCTTCTGGCTCGACTTCATCGACCGTCCTCTGCTCATTTCGGACTCATTCCGAAAGCTAATCGAAGACGACGGTCTCAAGGGGATGACGTCCAACCCGACGATTTTTGACAAAGCCATCACCGGCTCGGATCACTACAAGCAACAGCTTGAACAACTCGCGCGCAGCGGCAAGTCCGCCGAGCAGATCTGCGACGCGCTTGCCTCGCAGGACATCCGCACCGCCGCCGACCTTCTGCGCCCGATGTACGATCGAAGCGCCGGCCGCTATGGCTACGTCAGCTACGAGGTCTCGCCGATGCTCGCGCGCGACACCGACGCCACTTTGGCCGAAGCGCGCAGGATCTTCGCCGCCATCGACAGGCCCAACCTGATGGTGAAAGTCCCCGGCACTCCACAGGGCATTCCCGCCTTCGAGCAACTCACCGCCGAAGGACGCAACATCAACGTCACCCTGATGTTCTCGATGCGCCATTACGAGGCGGTCGCGGACGCCTATATCAGCGGAATATCGAAGCGCAAGGATAAGGGACTCGCGCTCGATCAGATAGCCTCCGTCGCCAGCGTGTTCGTCAGCCGAATCGATACCCTGGTGGATAAAATCCTCGACGAAAAATCCAAAAAAAGCGCGGATCAAAATCTGACGTCCTTGCGCGGCCAGGCTGGAATCGCGAATACCAAGCTGATTTATCAGCGGTTCAAAGAATACTTTTACGGACCGCGCTTCAAGCCGCTCGCGGACGATCGCGCTCGCGTGCAGCGACCACTATGGGGTTCCACCGGAACCAAGAATCCCGCTTATAGCGACGTGATGTACGTCGATAACCTGATCGGCCCGGACACGGTCAACACGATGCCGCCCGCAACCATCGACGCTTTCCGCGATCACGGCAAGCCTCGTCTAAGCATCGAAGAGGACATCGACAAGGCTCGCGACGTCGTGCGCCGTCTGAATGGCCTGGGAATCGATCTCGACGCGGTCGGCGATAAGCTGCAGGACGAAGGCGTCGAGCTGTTCGTGAAATCATACCAACAGTTGCTCGACGGCATCGAGCGCAACCGCGTCGCAGCGCTGAAATAGGTTGGCGTCGCTCACTCGGTCTCGCGATTAACCCAGGGATGACGTAGAGTCGTTACATTGCGAATAGCGGGCCTGTCGGCACTCAGCCTGTGGCTGTTCGCTAATTTCCCTCAGTTTGGTGAGACGCGATGAGCGAACGTGAAATCGTGATACTGAATGACGCTGAGGCACTCAGCGTACGCGCGGCTGAAGAGATCGTTCACGTTTCGGGTGAGGCGATCTGCACGCACGCACAATTCAGCCTATGCCTCACAGGCGGCCACACGCCCAGCGCAACTTATAGTTTGATCGCGTCGCGCTTTCATCTGAGCGTCGACTGGAAAGAAGTGCATTTCTTTTGGGGCGACGAACGATGCGTCCCGCCGGATAGTCCAGACAGCAACTTCGGCCTCGCCAATCGCACGCTGCTATCAAAGCTGCCTCTCTCGCCCGAACAGATTCATCGCATGCGCGGTGAAGATTCGCCCGCTGCCGGCGCGGCTGCGTACGAGCAGGACTTGAAAGATTTCTTCGCTCTCAAGGATGGCGAATTTCCGCGCTTCGATCTGATACTGCTCGGCATGGGCGATAACTCCCATATTGCTTCGCTGTTTCCGGGAAGCCCGCTGATCAATGAGCAACGCAGGATCGTGGCCCACGCTGAAGTCAACGCGGCGCAGCGCCATCGCCTGACTCTCACCCCGCCGGTGCTAAACAACGCCGCGCGCGTGATGTTCATTGTCTCGGGCCAGAACAAGGCGCAGGCGGTGAAAAACGTTCTTCAGGGACCGCGAGATCCCTCGCAATTCCCCGCCCAGTTGATCGATCCTAAACAAGGCACGGTGATCTGGCTGCTCGACAAACCCGCAGCTAGCCTGTTGTCCGGGTCGGTCAGCGGCTACGTCTAATCCATCGCATCCGAATCGTCCAGTTCATCCGCGTCGGTGAGCTCCTGCTGCAAGTCCTCACCCGGCGCGGTGAGCTTGCTCCACTCCGATCCCAGATTTCCGATCGCGGTCGCGCGATTTCTCGAGTCCAGCAACACCAGGTCGAGGAATTTGAGATGGCGCGGCACCCGCTCCGCCCCAACCAGTTCGACCTGCTTGAGCTCCGACGTCTCAACGAAATGGCATCGCATACCGCTGTAATAAACCAACGTCGGCTGCTCTATGCCGGCGAAGAACAGTTCGCCTCCGCCGCGCAGTACTCCTACCCCGCGCGCTCGCATCCCTAGCGTATAGGCCGCCAGGCTCCGCTCGCGCTGAGCGTCCGCCGTCGCGCTCTCGAACTGCCATCGCGCCGGCGCTCCGATCATGATCAACCCAAGCGCGATCGTCGCCAGCGCCATCGAATGTTTCTTGAGCGGCCCCTCCTGACCGAACGCCGCACCCAATATCGTGCCGCCGGCCAATGCCACCGGAATCAGCGCCGGCACGATATACCACGGCAGCTTGGTCTGCACCGCACATGCCGCGCCGAAAGCAATTGCGAACCAAAGCACCCAAAGATGGATCGCCGGGTCGATCTCCACCAGCGCGCGTCTGAGTCCATTGCCAAGCCGGACCAGGGCCAACGCTAGCAGCGGCAAAATCAAAGGCCACAGGTACCGCACCTCGGAATAGAATGTCACCAGCGTGTAGTTCGACGCCCGCGTATTACCTTCGAGATGGCTAAACGCGCGTTCCACCGTCTCATGACCGATCAAGCTCGAAAAGAACATCGGCGGATTCGAGAACGCCTGGTACGCATACCACGGAGCAGCCACAATCACCGCCCCGGTAAACACTACGAACAATCCGCTCCATCCGAGCGTCGCAAAACTCGGCAGCGCCAGCATGGCCACCGTCGCGACGATTAGCGGAATCAGACCGGCCGCGCCTTTACTCAAAATCGCAAGCCCGCACCCGATCGCGACCAGCGCCAGCCAGCGGCGATTAGTTCGCGCACGCGTCAAAGCGTACAGCGCCAGTGTGGTGAAGAATAAAAGCGGCCCATCGGTAGCGCATTCGCGCCCGCCGCGCGCAAGAAAAAAATAGAATCCCAGCGGCATCAACGCCGCGAACGTTCCCGCCGCCCGGCCCGCGACCGCGCTCGCCCCGAAGTAGATCAGCGCCAGCGTTCCCAGCCCCATCAGTACCGAAGGCAGCCGCGCCGCGAACTCATTCTCGCCGAAAGTCTTGAACGACGCCGCCATCATCCAGAACAGCAGCGGCGGCTTTTTCAGATAAGGTGCCCC
>DATJOQ010000189.1:0-2042 GCA_035506935.1 Binataceae bacterium (SeqCode)
GTTACCGCAGCGATACGCGTGGGCAGACGCCCTTTCGATGCCTGCTCGAGGGCCGGGTGCTGGCCGCGCCGGAGATTCCCACAACTCTGCCGACGCTCGACGAAGTGATGGGTCGCGCGGGTTTGAGCGATGTTATCTCGATAAACAGCTACTACCTCGAACAGTTCCGCGACGATCAATTGAACGTGCATACGGTCCACGCCGAAACCGAAGGGATGAGCCATCTCGACGCCTTCGCGGAACTGATCCGCGCGCTCAAGCGACGCGGCGCGACTTTCGTTAGGCTCGACGCTGTCGCCGCGCGGCTGCAATCCGCCGAACTGCCGGTTTGTGAAGTAATTCGCGCCGAGCTCCCCGGACGCTCCGGATGGATCGCGGCGCAGGGTCCGGCGCTTCCTGATCCGCGCTCGCTCGTGAGCGCTCCGACCCAGCGTCTCGCGAATTGATCGCGGCCCTATCGCGCATCTTTTCTCGCGCGCTGTTTTTGATATTTGTGATCTGCTTACACGCGACAGCCAAACGAGGAGGCGAGCGATGGCTGATACGACCGCACCGGATCGGGAAAAGGTAAAGGCCTTCGCCGCGCAAATTCTTTCCGACATCGGAATCGCGGTTCAGGGCGCGCTCACCTATATCGGCGACAAGTTGGGCATCTTCAAGGCGATGGCCGCGGCGCATGCTCCCATCACGATCGAAGAGCTCGCCAGCACCACCGGCCTCAACGCGCGCTACCTGCGCGAATGGCTCGGCGCGATGACCGCGGCGCGTTACGTCGATTACGACTCCGCCAACGATACTTATTTTCTGCCGCCCGAGCACGCGGCGATTCTGGCCGACGATGATAACCCGTATTTTCTCGGCGGCTTTATTCAGGAAAGCGTGCCGTTGGCCAGCATGGCACCGAAGGTTGCGGAAGCGTTCCGCAGCGGCAAGGGCGTTTCGCAAGGCGAGTATCCGCCCGACATGTTCGCGGCGATCGAGCGCAGTTCGGCCGGCATCTTCAAGAATCAGCTCATCCGGCGATGGATGCCGGCGATGCCGGACGTCGAAGAAAAACTTCGAGCCGGCGGCAGCGCGCTCGACGTCGGATGCGGCAGCGGCCGCGCCTCGATCGCGATCGCGCAGGCCTTCCCCGCCGCGCGCGTCTTCGGCTTCGACAGTCACGAAGGCTCAATCGAACGCGCCCGCGCCAATGCGAAGGCTGCGGGCTTGGGCGATCGGATTAGATTCGAGGTCGCCGATTGCGCCAAGCTGCCCGGGCACGAGTTCGATTTCATCTCGACCTTCGACGTGATCCACGATTCGGTCGATCCCTCCGGCCTGATGTCTTCGATCAGGAGCGCGCTCGCCACCGGCGGCACCTATCTGATGGTTGAGATGAACGTGTCGGCCAACGTCGCCGAGAACATCAATCCCCTCGGGCGCCTGATGTATTCTGCCAGCACGCTCTATTGCTTGACCACGTCGATGGCCGAAGGCGGCGCCGCGATCGGCGCGATGATGGGGGAATCGAAGGCGCGTGACCTGGCAACCGCGACCGGCTTCGGCTCTTTTCGGCGGCTGCCGGTAAAAGATCCGTTCTCCGCGCTGTACGAGTTGAAGGCCTGAGTCTCGCGGCGCGCTCAGCGCGACAATCTGGCGACGCGTGCTTCGACGAAATCGATCACCTGCGCTTCGAGCTGCACGCCGTCGAGATTGTTCACTTCCTGCACGCCGGTCGGGCTGGTGACGTTCACTTCGGTCAGATAATCGCCGATGATGTCGAGTCCGACGAAGTAAAGGCCATCGCGTTCGAGTCTGGGCTTGAGCACGCGGCAAATCTCGCGATCGCGCGCGGTGACTTCGGCCTTGACGCAGGTCCCGCCGACGTGGATGTTGCCCCGGTGCTCGGCCGCCATCGGCACCCGCAAAGTGCATCCCAGAGGCTCGCCATCGAGCACGATCAGGCGCTTGTCGCCCTTGCGCACTTCGGGAATATAACGCTGGGCCATGATAGGCCGGGTTTCGAAACGGGTCGCCGTTTCCAGAATCGCGTTAAGGTT
>DATJOQ010000190.1:0-12197 GCA_035506935.1 Binataceae bacterium (SeqCode)
GACGCTTAGCCTGATCATTTCCGGGGTGACGCCCGCGCTCAGCTGCTCCTCGCTCGTCATTTGCCGATGCGTCGTTGAGGCCGGATGGCAGGCGAGTGACTTCGCGTCACCCAAGTTCACGAGGCGCTTCACGAGCTTCAGGGCGTCATAGAAGCGAGCCGCGGCGGCATACCCGCCTCGCACACCGAACGTCATCAGCGAACAAGCCCGGCCCCCCAGATATTTTTTGGCCAGCGCGTGATAGGGATTTTCCGCGAAACCGACATAGTTCACCCACTCGACCCGCGCATCGTCGCGCAGGAACTCTGCCACACGCCGCCCGTTCTCAACGTGCCGCTCGATTCGAAGCGCGACCGTCTCGATACCCTGCATGAGCAGAAATGCGCTGAGCGGCGCCAGCACCGCGCCCATCGTGCGCTGAAATACGCTTCTGCAGCGCGCGATATACGCGGCTGGGCCGTAATGCTCGGCGTAAATGAGACCGTGGTAGGAAGGTTCGGGCTCCGTAAACATCGGGAATCGATCCGCATGTTCTCGCCAGGGAAACTTACCGCTGTCGACAACTATCCCGCCGAGTGTAGTGCCATGTCCGCCTAAAAATTTTGTCAGCGAATGAACAATTACGTCGGCGCCATGCTCGAACGGACGCAGCAGGATGGGAGTCGCAACCGTATTATCGACGACGAGCGGTATGCCGTGGCGGTGTGCGATGCGGGCCAGTTCGCTGAGGTCGCAAATATTGCCGGCGGGGTTGCCGACGCTTTCGCAGAATATAGCGCGCGTGTCGCGATCGATCAGCCATTCGATTGCCGACGGCTGATCGCTGGGCGCAAACTTCACTTTGATTCCAAGTTGCGGCAGGATATGTGCGAAAAGCGTGTGCGTAGTGCCGTATAGCTGCGGCACCGACACGATGTTCCGACCTCCACTGGCCAGGTTTAGGATCGCGTAGTGCAACGCTGCCTGCCCGCTCGCGACGCTGAGCGCGCCGATTCCTCCCTCGAGCGCAGCCACCCGCCGCTCGAGGACGTCGCACGTAGGGTTACTGATCCTCGAGTAGCGATGGCCTTCGACCTCGAGATTGAACAGCGCCGCGCCATGCTCAGCGCTATCGAAGGCGTAAGCGACCGTCTGGTAGATCGGCACAGCGACTGACCGGGTTACGGGGTCGACTTCGTAGCCACCGTGAATCGCTAGCGTTTCGTTGCGCAACCTATGCAAGAATTTCAGCCTCGAATCAAAATCGTCGAACAGCGGGCAAACCCGCCGCGCCTCGAACTTCTGCCGCGCCCTATTGTCCGCGGCTGCGACAGATCTCTCGGCTAATTTTCACCCGCGGTGAACAGCGTTTCGCTAAGGTGTGTGCTCACATCCACCGCGCTGCTCTGATTCGATCGACGCCCGTGAAACTATTCACCGCCGAGCCGCGCGCCGATGTTATCCTCGACTGTGAAGACGCATAGGTGCCTCTATTTGCTGGGATAAATGGCTTTAGATCGCAGCGAGGAATCTCCGGGCAAGGCATGGGTGCGCGCTCTCGAAATGACGGCGCCCGTCGCACGAAATCGAGCGATAACGCTGCCGATAGTCATCGAGAACCTGTCGCATGTGCACGGCGACCGGTTTGCGATTCTCTCTCGCACCGAGAGCCTGACTTATCGATCGCTGGCTGAGCGAGCCAATCAGTACTCGCGTTGGGCGCTCGCTGAGGGACTTTCGTTTGGCGAGGTGGTCGGCTTGATGATGCCGAATTGCCCCGAATACCTGGCGATTTGGCTCGGTGTGACGCGTGTCGGCGGCATCGTCGCGCTAATCAACACTAATCTCGCCGGCGATTCACTCGCTCATGCGATCAACTCTGTGACCCCCGCGCATATAATAGTGGGCGCGCATTGCGCGGACGCGCTGGCGGGCATCGCGAACAGAATTCCTCCCGGGATTCAGAACTGGCTCAGCGGTTGGGGCGATCAGCCGTTTCGCCGGATTGACGAGAAGCTTGCGAGCGTTGCAACTACGGCGATCGAAGAACCGAGCCGCAGGATGCCCACCATCTACGACCCCGCGCTCTACATCTACACTTCAGGAACAACCGGGCTACCGAAGGCTGCCAAAGTCAGTCATTTTCGCCTGATGCAATGGAGCTACTGGTTCGCCGGAATGATGAATATCGGTGCCGGTGATCGAATGTACGATTCTCTGCCCCTCTATCACAGCGTCGGCGGCGTGGTGGCGATAGGCGCGATGCTGGTGCGCGGCGCCTCAGTGGCGCTGCGCGATCGATTTTCCGCGAGCTGGTTCTGGCGCGATATCGTCGATTTCGACTGCACCATCTTCCAGTACATTGGGGAGCTTTGCCGCTACCTAGTCAATTCCCCGCCGAATGAATCGGAGGCCGCGCATCACCTGCGGCTGGCGTGCGGTAACGGCCTCGACGCCGCGGTCTGGCGTAGGTTTCAGGAGCGCTTTCGGATTCCGCATATCCTCGAATTCTACGCCGCGACCGAAAGCACATTCTCCCTGTATAACTGCGAGGGCCGCGTCGGCGCACTGGGCAGGATTCCTTCCTTTCTGAAGCAGAAGACCTCCGTTTCGATCGTTCGCTACGACGCAGTGAGCGGTGAACCAGTTCGAGGTGAAGACGGAGCCTGCGTTCGTTGCTCGACCGATGAAGTCGGTGAGGCCATCGGCCGGATCGAATCCGACGGCACGGGTGGGTTCGAGGGTTACGCCGATCGTGCAGCCACCGAGAAGAAGATCCTTCGCAACGCATTCACCGCGGGCGATGCCTGGTTTAGAAGCGGCGACCTGATGCGCAAGGACGCGCAAGGATTCTTCTATTTCGTTGATCGCGTCGGCGATACCTTTCGCTGGAAGGGCGAAAACGTTTCTACTGCCGAAGTTGGTGCAATCATCAGTAATGCGCCGGGCGTACTTCAGGCGGCGGTCTATGGCGTGGCGATCCCCGGTATCGAAGGCCGCGCGGGGATGGCCGCGATCGTGGTCTCAGCGAGTTTCAGCCTAACCACTTTTCGCGAGTACGTCGTCGAGCACCTTCCTCACTATGCGCACCCACTGTTCCTACGGATCGTAGATCGGATCGAGATGACTCAGACGTTTAAGCCATCGAAACAGGAACTGTCACGTCAGGGCTACAACCCCGGCCTCGTGACCGACCCTGTCTATTTCAACGATCCCGTTCGGCAGGCTTTCGTCGAACTGAGCGCTCAGACCCGCGACGATATCCAATCAGGAAAGATTCGGCTCTGAAAACTCTAGGCTGTGTTGCCGGCATCGACCGTGAGCACGGTCCCGGTGATATTTTTGGATTTCGCGCTCAACAGGAATCCGACCGCCTCGGCAACGTCATCGGCGTCCGCAAGGCGCTGCAGAGCGCTCCGCCGCTTGATCTGCGCGCGTAGGCGATCGTCGAGACTCTCGGTCATGTCGGTCTCCATGAATCCGGGCGCCACCGCGTTGACATTGATTCCAAGCGGCCCCACCTCGCGTGCGAGCGATCGTGTGAAGCCGATAAGCGAAGCCTTGGTAGCGCTGTAGACTGACAAACCCTTGTATCCGGTGAAGCCGGTGATCGACGCAACGTTCACGATCCGGCCGCCGCCGTCAACCATCATCGAACGCACGATGTACTTTGACAGCACAATGGGAGCGATCGTGTTGAGCTGCACCAGGCGCTGAATCTGCGCATTGTGCATCGTCGCCAGCAGGCCGCTGGTGCCGATGCCGGCGTTGTTAACCAGCCCGTAGATTTGCCCGAACTTCTTGCGGCAACTCTTGACCAGATCAGGGATGGCGGAGTTTTGCTCGAGGTCGAATGCGACAAAGTGAAACACGCCCTTGCCGTTCGCCTCTACCTGCTTTGCCATCTCCTTGAACGTGTCGCTCTCGCGCCGCGAGATCGCGATCACACCGTATCCTTCGCTGGCGAGTTTCCGTGAAATCGCGAGCCCCAGCCCTCGGCTGCCACCTGTGACGACCACATTTTTCACTGGACCCGGGCCAGTTTTCCGGAATTGGCGACGCCGAGCGACGCGACGAACCTAATCTGCGCCGGAACTTTGTAAGGCGCGAGAGCCTCGCGGCAAGCGCTGAGGATTTCGTCCTTGAGCGCATCGTGCGCGCCGCTCGGTGCGTCGCGATGAGCATCCTCTTTGACCATTACGTCGGCCACGACGATCGCTCCGGTGATCGGATTTCGTCGCGATTTTACCAGCGACATCCGCACCTCTGGATGACGGTTGATTACCGCTTCGATTTCTTCAGGATAAACCTTGAGACCACCTACGTTGATAATGCCGTCGCGCCGGCCGACGAAATAGTAGCGATCGCCCCGCCGCTCGACCATGTCGCGGGTGTCGACAAAACCGTCGGCTTCCGCGAGCGGCCCGCTAGCGCTGCTGAGGTAACGTGCGGCATTGCGCTCCGAACGAATCCGGAGCGATCCTTCCTCGACTTTTATTTCGACTTCACTCTCGGATGATCCCACCATTTCTGCCGGGAACCCGGCGAGGCCGTCGTGAACCTCGAACCCAACGCCGGCTTCGGTCGAAGCAAATGCATGCACGACCTTCGCGGCCGGGAAAGCGCTCTTCAGGTTGTCGAGGATTGCCTGATCAATTATTTCGCCGGACAAGCGGACGTAACGGGGTGTCATCCGGTGCAGCGCCGGACTCATCAGTGCCCGCCGCCAGTGGGACGGCGTGCCCGAGATGTGTGTCACACCCGAATCAGCAACGCGCTCCAGAAAATCGGTCGTCGATTCATCCGCATCTGAAAGAATCAGTGAACCGCCTTGCGTCAGCGCCCGCAGATAGATCTGCATACCGCCGTAACGGCGGATGTCGTAGAAGGTGCTCCAAACGTACGTGGAATCGAGTGATTGCTGAATCTTGATCGCACCGGTCAGGCTGACCCTGGTGTGCAGCGCCATCTTGGGCATCCCAGTCGTGCCGGATGTAAGAAGAATCCACTCGCTGGCCCGACTTGCTAGCGGCGCCGAATCAGAGTCCACCGGCTGAAGAGCGCGTATTGCAAAATGTTCTTCGCCGAGGCCCTCAAGCTCGGCAGCATCCATGTCCGAGACGACCGCATCAGTCTCGGCCGTTTCAGCGACATAGGAAAGATGGTCGCGATTCAGGCCGGGCGGACAGATGACGAGTCGCTGCGCGATGCCGTCGAGCTCGATGAGCGCGATCGCGGCCGAGAGCTGATCCATTGTGACCATGAGGATCGAGCGTCCGCGCAACTCCTCGCGCCGTCCACCAAGGCTCGAACTGTCCGCGAGATCGCCAAGACGCATGCTTGCGCGCCGGCTCGATAGCATCGAATCGCGATGCGCTCGGGCGACCGCTATCAGCGGGCTCTCACTTTGAGGCATCCTCGTATACTCGAACGAAGTCGCTGAACGTTACGGGAAACTCAAGATCTTCGGATGCCGAGAACGGATCGAATCCGAGCTCATCTTCGAGCCGCGCCACCACCACGGCGAAGAACAGCGAGTCGAGTCCGGATTCGAGCAGGACCAGATCGTCGGCCAGCGGTGGTAACTCTTGCTTCTGGTCTTTCGCAACTAACTCGAACTGCGTAGCTATGGTTGAGCGCGTGGACATATTCGGCTTTCCTGAAACCTCCTACCTTGCTCGGAGTAGGAACTCGCGGACCCCCTCCTGCCAGGGCGGGAGTTCGATGCGCGGTGACTGCGCTGTCCTCAGCACGCTGTACGCGGGACGTTTCGCCGCAGCAGGAAAAGTTCGCAAGGAAACCGGATGCACGGTGGTGTTGACCTGGGCAACGCGCGACAGCTCGTTGACCATATCCCAGCGGGTCGCAGCACCGCTTCCCGCCAGATGAAAGGTTCCGAATGCCTCCGACGCTATGAGCCGCGCGATAGCCTGCGCCAGATGCGGAACGTAGGTTGGCGAACCGTACTGATCGCATGCCACGCGAAGCTCGGGCCTCGAGAGATTGCGGTACATCGAGAGCAGAAAGCTCTTGCCATTCTCCCAGAACAGCCAGGCCGTCCGCACGATGTAGTGGCGATGATTGAGTGCCCGCACCGCCTCTTCGCCCGCGAGCTTGCTTGCGCCGTAAACGGATAGCGGGTTTGTCCGATCGAATTCGTGGTAGGGCCGATCGCTGGTGCCGTCGAAGACGTAGTCGGTCGAGACGTGCACCAGAGCCAGCCTGCGTGCGGCAGTCGCAACGGCGAGATTGCGCGGACCGAGCGCATTGACGGCATACGCCTCGTCCGCGCGCAACTCCGCTCCGTCAACATCGTTGAAGGCTGACGCATTGATGACCAGTTGCGGCCGATGGAGATCGAGCGCCGCCGACACGTGATCGAGCCTGGTTACATCGAGCGCCGCGTGATCGAGCGCAACCGGTTCATGTGACGCAAGCGAGCGGAGCAGACACTTGCCGAGCTGCCCGGAAGCACCGGCAATCAGTATCTTCATACGTACTCCTCGCCGAAGCGCGGCAGATCATCGAACTGCTCGGCCAGAGTCTTGGCGGCCTGATCCTTTGGCGACAAGATCGGACTCGCGACCGGCCATGCAACGCCGATCGCCGGATCGTTCCAGATTATCCGCAACTCATCCGCCGGATCGTAGTAGTCGGTGCACTTGTACTCGATCTCCGCGACTTCGCTCAAAATGCAAATGCCGTGCGCAAAACCCGGTGGAACGTAGATCTGACGAAAATTCTCCGCTGAGAGTTCGACGGAAATCCAGCGGCGAAATGTTGGAGAGCACCGCCTGATGTCAACGACGACGTCGAATACTGTCCCAAGGAGCGCCCGAACCAGCTTGCCCTGGGGATGCTTGCGCTGAGCGTGCAAGGCCCGAATCGTGCCGCGAACCGATCGCGATTGGTTATCCTGCACGAAGGCATGCTCGACGCCGGCCTGAAGATACCTGTCGGCGCGAAAGGTCTCGACGAAAAAACCCCGCTCGTCGCGGTACACGTCGGGTTCTATGACAGTCACGCCCTCCAATTCGGTGGGGACGATTTTCAAGCCTGATTCTCCTGCTCGACGATTCGCATCAAGTACTGCCCGTAACTGCTCTTGCCCATCGCGGATGCGATTCGCCGCACATCGGAGCATCCGATGTACCCCATGCGCCACGCAATTTCTTCGATACAGGCGACCTGAAGTCCCTGCCTCTCCTCAATTGCCTGGATGAAATTCGACGCTTGCAGCAACGAGTCGTGAGTGCCGGTGTCGAGCCACGCGATACCGCGGCCCAACTTCTCCACGCTGAGGCGTCCCGCGCGCAGGTACTCGCGGTTGACGTCGGTAATCTCGAGTTCGCCGCGCGCCGACGGCCTGAGTTGAGACGCTATTTCACACACTTCGTTGTCGTAGAAATAAAGACCCGTCACCGCATATGACGACCTCGGATGGATGGGCTTTTCTTCCAGCCCCACCGCTTGTCCGTGCCTGTCGAATTCAACGACTCCATAGCGCTCGGGATCCTTCACCCAATAGCCGAATACTGTAGCGCCTTCGCTCTGTTGCGCCGTTTGTTGCAGCAGAGCGGGTAGGCCGTGGCCATAAAAGATGTTGTCGCCGAGTGCGAGCGCAACTCGATGCTCGCCAATAAACTCACGTCCGATCAGGAACGCCTGCGCGATACCGGCCGGGCACGGCTGTACCGCATACTCGAAGCGCAGCCCCCACTCTTCGCCCGTTCCGAGCAGTCGGCGGAAGGCTTCCTGCTCGTGCGGCGTGTTAATGATCAGAACATTACGGATACCAGCCAGCATCAGCGTGGCTAGCGGGTAGTAGATCATCGGCTTGTCGTAAACCGGCGTCAGTTGCTTCGACACGGCACGAGTCACCGGATAGAGCCGAGTGCCGGATCCGCCGGCCAGAATTATTCCCTTCCAGGTCATGTGTGCTTGGCTAGCTCGTCGAACGCGGGCGGCGTTGGTGTTGCATTGGTAGACAGGAAAGGAGGAATGACACGGCGTCCGGGAGGAGCGATGTGTCTGATCCTACGGTTTATTCCCTGCCTCAAGCCAGTTGTCGAGTGAATCCGAATTGATCCCCCTGTTGCCGCCGACCTTGAAACTCGGAAGCTCGGCTCGTTCGACAAGTCGATATATCGTCGTCGGGTGTACGCGTAACATTTCGGCGACTTCGCCAATCGTTAGTACTCTCTTCAGCTTGGCCATTCGCTCGCCCAAAACAGTTCCTCCACCTCATTCTCACCCCCGGCCCCTTGGTCGCTGCGCAACCATGCACCAGCTAAAGTTTTCCCAATTGCCGAGTCTCAATAGCGTGCACCGTCACGCTCGATCGCGAAATTGAAGTGCATATGACCGTAAAATGACATTCCAGCGCCGGCTCGGCCGGACGAGCCGACTCAAAATGTGGGTTCGCATCGAGGTAACCGCTGGGTGCTCAGTTACCAACTTTTAGTTGCGCTCCGAAGTCGTCCGCGCCCACTTCTCCGGCAAGCTCGTCGAACGCGATGCGAAGCTTTTGTGCAACCAGGTTTCGATCGGCCTCGGATTTGAAAATATCGAGATGCACGTCGGTGCTGAGCTGACAGGCCTCGATATCGCCTCGCACCACTTCACCCCATCCGAACAACGGATCACGATATCTGCCGCCGAGCCGCCGCCAGCTCTTGAACAGGAGAAATCTGCCCTCGTACGACTGAGGGCGGTACGCGCGCGCGGCTGCGATTCGCTCGGAAGAGAGGCCGAATTGCGAAGCGTCCGGAGCAGCACCTGGAACGTTGTCGATCGGAGCGCCGGTACCTTTTGATATACCGATCACCCTCGCGAGCTTTGCCGCAGTCCAGGCGGGAATTTCACTCCAGCGCAAATTCTTTATAGCCGCCAAGTTATAAGTGAAGCTTCTGTGCAGCGCGGAATACTCGCGCATAAAACAAGGGTTGACCGCGTCGAAGATCGCGAGGAGCGCCACCTCGTGTTTCAAAGCTATGAGCTGTCGCGCTACCTCGTAAGCAACGATTCCCGAGGCGCTGCATCCACCGAGCAGGTAAGGTCCCTCCGGAGAATATTCAAGAATTGTCTTCACGTGTGCCTCGGCCTCATGCACGAGGCTGTACCCGGATGATGCGTTTCTGACCTCTTCACCTACCAGGCTCAGAACCGGCTGGCCGCGGCCTAGGAGCCTGACCACGTCGATGAAATACGGGAAGGCATCGACAATGAAGAACGGCAGGCGGCCTCTACCCCTTTGCAGATGCACCAGGCGATCGCTTTCGCGAATCACAGCGAGACGCTTTTCGCCGCGGCGCAACACCAAGTGAAATGCGCGTCTCTCATTGTCGGGAGCCACCGCCCTTCTCTGCTGGAGAACGCGCGCCATGTTTTCGATCGTCGGATCCTGGAAGAACTCCTGGACCGAGAATTCCTCCTGCAGCACTTTTCGGACTTCGGCAATCAACCGCATCGCAAGCAGAGAGTGACCCCCGAGGTCGAAGAAATTGTCGTGCACGCCGATTTGGTTAACCCGCAAGACCCTGCTCCAAACCTCGACCAGCCCCTTCTCCATTTCGGTTCGCGGTGCGATGTAATTCTCGGAAACCTGTCGTGCCGGATCGGGTGCTGGAAGCGCCTTTCGGTCGATCTTCCGATTCGGCGTGAGCGGCATCGCTGCCAGCGTGACGAAGATGGCCGGAATCATAAATTCGGGAAGGATAAGACGCAGCGAGTCTCGCATTTCCTCAGCGCTCGGCACGCTGCCCGCCTCTTGAGGCACGACATAGGCCACAAGGCGCGCGCCGCCACGCTCATCGTTCTGAATCGTGACCGCGCTCTCCTTGATCGCCGGATGGCGTTTCAGAGCTGCCTCAATCTCTCCCAACTCAATCCGGAAACCCCTTAACTTGACCTGGTTGTCGAGCCGCCCCAGAAATTCGATTTGGCCATCAGCTCTCCGTCGAACTCGATCGCCGGTCCGATAGAGGCGCTCCGGTTTTGAACCCGTAACCGCCGCATAGACGAACTTCTCCGCCGTCAACTCCGGCCGGTTGAAGTATCCGCGAGCCAGTCCCACTCCGCCTATAAATAGTTCGCCCGCGACTCCGGCTGGAACCACTCGCGCCCGGCCGTCAACCACGTAGAACTGCGTGTTGTCGATTGGTCCACCGATTGTCACTGGGCCTTGACCGTGTTGAACGCGAGCCGCGGCCGACCAGATTGTTGTTTCCGTGGGACCGTACATATTCCACAGCTGACCGCATCGAGGCAGAATTTCTTCGGCCAGGTCGCGGCTTAGTGCCTCTCCACCGCACAACACTTTGAGCGTCGGGATGGCATTCCAGCCCGCCTCGATGAGCATGCGAAAGGTTATCGGCGTTGCCTGGATAACGGATGCGCCGGACCTGCGAAGCAGCTCAAGCAAGAGGCGGCCGTCGGAGGCCTGTTCGCGGCTTGCTATGATTAACCTGGCGCCGCGAGTGAGCGGGAGAAACAACTCGAGCGCCGCAATATCGAACGATACCGTGGTGACCGCGACGATCGTGTCGCTCGCATCGACGCCCGGCCGCTTGCTCATTGAGCACAGCAGGTTGACCAATGCTCGATGAGGGATCTCAACGCCCTTGGGTACGCCGGTCGATCCCGAAGTATAAATTACGTAAGCCAGGTCATCTGGAGTTGACCTCGTGGAGGTGGCGGCGGCGGCGCCCAAATCAAGATCATCCAGTTCCATCACGTGGGTCGGTGATTTGGGAACTTTGCTTGCTAAGCTCTTTTGCGTGAGGACCACTTGCGCTCCCGAGTCGCCGAGCACAAATGCGATGCGTTCCGCTGGATATGCTGGATCCAGCGGCACGTAGGCGGCTCCAGATTTCAGAACGCCAAGCAGCGCGACCATCAAATCGAGCGAACGCTCGCAAAGTACTCCCACCAGCACACCCGGCTTGACGCCGCGCTCTGCAAGATACCGCGAGAGGCGATCTGCCTTCTCATTCAGTTCGCCATAAGTGAGTCGCTGACTTTCGTACTCCACGGCAATCTTATGCGGCGTGTTTGCGGCCTGAGCCTCGATGAGATGATGCGCGCAACGAGTCGCCGGGAAATCAACCTGGGTGTCATTACACTCGTGCACTAAGTGATTCAGTTCGCGTTCTGGCAACAGCGCCAGCGCAGAGATGGGACGAGCCGGTTCGGCGGCAGCCTCGGTAAGCAGCGTGATATAGCTATCCAGCAGCCGGTCTATGGTCTCCCGATCGAAAAGTTCGGTGTCATACTCTGCTTCGAGCGAAATACATTCAGCGTCGGTTACGAGCAGCGTCAATTCGAATTTGGAAATCCGGGCTTCAGCCAAAAGAGATTCGACCTTTAGCCCTTCGAGGCCCATAAATGAGAACTGCTGTTCCTGTCCGCGCCAATTCATCATCACCTGGAACAGCGGGCTATAACTTGGATCGCGATCGGGGCGAAGTCTCCTGACCACCTGATCGAAAGGCACTTCACGATGATTGTAAAGTGCGACTACCTCTCGTTGCACCTGAGTCAGCAGTTCGCAGAACGGCATGTCGGCGGACATACGCGTGCGCAGAATTTGCGTCTGAAGCAGGAATCCCATCACCGATTGCAGTTCAGGACGCTCCCGTTCACCGATTGGAACTCCAACCAGGATGTCGTCGCTTCCTGTGTGGCGGTAGAGCAGAACATTGAGCGCGGCAGTGAATACGTTGAAGAGGCTGGTATTCTCTTTACGGGCGTGCTTGCGCAGGACTTCTGTCAGTTCCGCGTTGATAAATTTGCGGAACCGCGCGCCCGCATACGAGCGCACGGGAGGGCGCGGCCGATCGGTTGGCAATTCGAGCATCTCGGGCGCGTCGCGCAGATTCTCTTCCCAAAAATCCAGATCACCTGCGAAAGCATCTTCATCAACCCTTTGTTGCTGCCATACCGCGTAGTCCCCGTATTGTACGGGTAAGCTCGGGAGAGCGATGGATTCGCCGCGCGTGATTGCGCGATAGGACGTCGATAACTCGCTCCATAGAATGGTGAGTGACGCCAGGTCACACATCATGTGATGAAGCATCAGGATCAGTACATGTTCTGCCGGACCGAGCCGCACCAAGGTCGCGCGGATCCCCGGCTCGGATTCAAGATGATATGGATGCCGTGGCTCCTCGATCAGTAGCCGCTCAACCTCGGCATCCCTCCGCGCCGACGAAAGATTA
>DATJOQ010000191.1:0-10101 GCA_035506935.1 Binataceae bacterium (SeqCode)
GCGCTCCGGGCTGCTCGGGCTGGGTGCGCGTCAGGCAAAGGTACGAATTCGCCGCAAACCGATCGAGCCGCCCGAGCGCGCCAACGCCGCACCGGAAGCCAGGCTCACGTCGACGCGTGCGGCCGCGCGCTCGGCGGACGATGATGAAGTGCCGGCGCGCGATGCGGCGGCGACTCGCGACTCTGAGGACAATGCTCCCTCGCGGGCGAGCGCCACGGTCGAGGAGCAAAGCCGCGAGGCGCTGAGCATGCTGAATCAGATCCTGGGCCTGATGGGTGAGAAGGCGGAAATTCGCGTGGCCGCGAGCGACGCTGAAGGGATCGAGCTCGAGGTCAAGGGCGATGGCTCCGGAATTCTCATCGGCCGTCACGGACAAACCCTGGATGCTCTCGAATATCTGATCAACCGCCTGCTTGCGCGCCGCTATAAAGACGCCGCACCGATCCAAATCGACACCGAGTCGTATCGCGCGCGTCGGCGCCAGCAGCTCGAACGCATGGCGCTCTCGATGGGCGAGCAGGCCAAGCGCGACGGCAAGCGGGTGACGCTCGAACCAATGCCGCCGCGCGATCGCCGCATTATCCATCTCGCGCTCAAGGATGACCCCCTGGTGACAACTCGCTCGGCCGGCAGCGGCTACATGCGCGCGCTGGAGATCGTTCCAGCCGAAGGCAGGCGCGAACGGGGCTCGCGCGAGCGTCCACAGGAGCGCGAACCGCTTGGCCAGCAAGGCGGCTTCAAACGCGGCCAGAAAAAGATCGTCTGACACGGCGCGCGCCGAGATGCCCGAGGCGTCGCCGGGACGCGCGGGCACAGCCGCTATCCTGGTTCTGATCTCGGCGCTTCAGATTTGGGGAATCGCCCACTACTTTCCATCCCATTCGTGGCTCGGCCCGCAACCTTTCTATACCAATAGCTACGCCCTTCATTACGCCAGAGGACTGCGCCAGGCGGAAAGCATCGCGACTCACGCGAGGCTATGGAGCTATAGTCCCGCATTGATGGGGGGCTATCCGGCCGGCACCTACACCGAGCCGATGGGCGCGGCGGTAGGGCCATGGCTGGTGCTGGCCGGATTTATCGATCCTGCCGTCGCCTACAAATGCCTCGTGATCGGATTACTCGCGCTCGCACCGTTCGCCGTGGCGATTGCGTGCTGGTTGCTGGAGCTCGGCACCAACGTCTGTCTGGTGGCCGCGATTTTGGGCGCGATGGGAATTTTCACCGCACCCGGAATCGCGATGATACGCTCGGGCATGTTTCTGTTTCTCGCCGCCTGTTACCTCTGCCTCGCGCTCGGCGCCTTCATGTTTCGATGCGCCCGAAGCGGCGGTACAACAAGCTTCGTCATGTTGGGCCTGGTCGGCGGCGCCATCACGTATCTTCATTCGCTGACTCCCGCGCTGCTTGCGCTGCCAGCCCTCGGCGCCCTGCTCGAAACTATCGATCGGCCGCGTCGTGCCGCCGCATTGATGGCGTCGTTCGCGGCGATTTTCCTGATCGCGCTCGGATGGTTCGGGCCGATCCTGGAGACTCTCGACCTCGGCGTCCATTTTTCCAATTGGTGGAATACGCCGGCGGGTTTTTTTCCTGCGCTCAAGGAGCTGCTCTCCGCGAGCCTCAATCTTCCGCCGCTGGTCGTGCTCGCGATCATGCTCTACGGCGTCGCCACCGTCCGCGTCTCGCGATGGTGCAAAATATCGTTGAGCGCCGGCGCTTTGATCTTCTTTGTGCTGGGCTATTTCGGATCATCGATTCCAAAGGCCGACGTGGTCGAGCCCGCGCGATTTGGGCCGGCCTTTTATTATTTCGCCGCGCCGTTCGTCGCTGCCGGGGTTCTGGCGCTGTGGCGAACATTTGGCGCGTTCCCGCGATGGCTTCGTTACTTCAGCCGTTCGCTTGCGCTTGTCGCGATCGCCTTCTATGCATGGATTCCTTTTTTTCTGGTTGATTACGACCTCCATCATCACGATGCGATGATGGTGGAGCTGCCGAATCAGGCGGATGAGCTCGAGCGATGGATCGCAGAGAGCGACCCCGACAGCAGGATGCTCCTCGAGTCGGGATGGACGATGCGAAAATCCCAATTGATACTGCCGTACTTCGGCGCCGATCTTAGTTTGCTATGGGCGATAGAAAACGGACGCGAGCTGATCGGCGGTTCGCCGAGTGAAGGATTTTCGGTTTATCGGTTTGCCGATCTGGGTAATGGAATTGCGTTCGGTAAAACGCTCGAAGACTGGCCAACGGATCAGTTCGTCAAGCAGTTGGAGATCTACAATGTCGGCGGCGTGATTCTTTGGAGCGCGCGAGCAAAACAATACTTCGCCAATCTTCCTGGCGTACACCTGCTTGAGCAAAGCGATCCGTTCGAGCTTTACGGCGTCAGTGGGACGCGAACTTTCTTACGCGAGGGACGCGCCGCTTCGATCAGAGCTTACGAAGACTGCATTCAAATCCGCAAGGCGCAGCCGGGGCGACTGGTGTTGAAATATCACTACTTCAGAACATTGCGCACTCAACCGAATCTTCCACTGCAGGCGATAGAGGCGGGCAATGGCGATCCCGTCCCCTTCATCGCGATTGTTAACAATGCCGCGCGCGACATCGTCGTCTACAACGCCGGTTTCCTGGGTTTAGATCGTCCTTCATGCGCGCAAAATTCGTTTTAGGGAAACAGTTTTGCAATGCGCGCGTATCATCTGCGCGTTCATCCACTAATCATCCGTTCCAACCCCACTTACCTTTGTTTGCTACGATTTGATCGGGCGTCGGTTTGTCCTTATTTTCGAACTGCTTGACCTTGAAACTATCTGTCATCTCGACTGTCGCGTGATTCAGCGGAATATCATCGTTGAAGATCGGCGGAACCGCTTGTTCCTCGAAGATTGCCTGCCAGGGGCATTCGGGTTCACAGGCTCCGCAATCAATACACTCATCAGGATGAATATAGAGCTGGTTAGGAAATTTTTGCGTGTCTTGGCCGACGTACTCGTAGATGCAGTCTACCGGACATACGCTAACGCAACCTGTATCGAGACAATCTCGGCATAAACGCGTTATTGTCCACGGCATAGCCTTCCCCTCTGTGAAAAGTTCTCGTTTCAGCGTATATCGGCAGGGCGATGTGTAAAAGGGAAACCGGGTACCGTTCGTGGCACGTACTACGACAGGGGGGCGAACGACTAATAACGAATGGCGAAACCTCGATCGAGTTCTCACGACGGAACTGCACCGAGCTTTCCCGCCGTCACTCGAACAATCTTAAATGTTTGTGAACCTGGGCCTTTGCTCAGGTGGCGCGTTTATTCAGAGCTGAGCGGCAGCAGGCGGCGGCCTGTCTCCCGAGAACGAAATTTGTCTGCATCACAGTTCGCGGAGGGTAGCGATGTCGCAAAATCAGAATTCACGCCGGGATGCCAAACGCCACCGAGTTCGCTGCTGGCGCGAACGCATTGCAAGTCCAGATGAAAGTATCGCGCATGCCCTGCTCAAGGTCGCGATATGCCGTTACGGCATGTTCGTGCAGAAGTTTGGCCGCGATCCCAGACCCAATGAGCCGTTATTCTTCGATCCGCACAGCGATCAGCCGATCCAGGCCGATACCGACGAATTGCATCGCCAGGTGATAGAGACGGCCGGGCACGCTCGCGTGAACGCCGAAGCGGTACTAAAATTTCTTAGTCTCAGCTCATCCGAGTCGATGGTTATCGAAACTTCACCGAGATGAAACAATCGCCCGCCTCTGACGCTAAATCCACTCGCATCGAAACCGACAGCATGGGACCGATCGAGGTCCCCAATAATCATTATTGGGGAGCTCAGACTGCGCGTTCGTTGATCCATTTTGCGATCGGCCGCGACACCATGCTACCGGAAATCATTCGCGCGATCGGAATCCTCAAGAAAGCCGCGGCCGAGGTCAACCTGGAACTCGGCAAGATGTCGAAGGAGAAAGCCGATCTGATCGTGCGCGCGGCGGACGAAGTTATCGCGGGCAAACTCGACGACGAATTCCCCCTGCGCATCTGGCAGACCGGCAGCGGCACGCAGACCAATATGAACGCGAATGAAGTTATCTCCAATCGCGCGATCGAGTTGGCCGGCGGCACGCTCGGCTCGAAGAAGCCGATTCATCCCAACGACGACGTCAACATGTCGCAGTCGTCGAACGATACCTTTCCCACCGCGATGCATATCGCGGCGGCCGACGCGGTCAAGCGCCGGCTGATTCCGATGGTGCAAAAACTGCGCGATGCGCTCGCGGAGCGTGGCGCCGCTTTCAAAGGGTTGGTCAAGATCGGCCGCACGCATCTGATGGACGCGGTGCCGCTCACTCTCGGACAAGAATTTTCCGGCTACGTGGCGCAACTCGACGCCGATGTCGTGCGGCTGAACTCGGTTCTGCCGGGTCTTTACGAACTCGCGATCGGCGGCACCGCGGTCGGCACCGGCCTCAACGCTCCGCCGCAATTCGCCGAGAAGATGGCGCAGCGGATTGCCGCGCTTACCGACCTGCCGTTCGTGTCGGCGCCGAACAAGTTCGCCGCACTCGCGTCGCACGACGCGCTGGTGATGGCCAGTGGCGCGCTCAAGACTCTGGCCTGCTCGCTGATGAAGATCGCCAATGACATACGATGGCTCGGATCCGGGCCCCGCTGCGGGTTAGCCGAGTTAATCTTACCGGAGAACGAGCCGGGCTCTTCGATCATGCCCGGCAAGGTGAATCCGACGCAGTCGGAAGCGATGACGATGGTCTGCGCGCAAGTGATCGGCAACGACACCGCGATCGGAGTCGCGGGCTCACAGGGCAATTTCGAACTGAACGTTTTCAAGCCGGTGATGATTCATAATTTCCTGCACTCGCTCGAGCTGCTGTCGGATTCCTGCCGCTCATTCACCGATCATTGCGTGGTCGGTATTCAAGCGGACCGCGGCCGCATCCAATATTTCGTGGACAACTCGCTGATGCTGGTAACGGCGCTGAATCCGCATATCGGCTACGACAACGCCGCCAAGGTCGCCAAGAAGGCTCACGCCGAGGGCAAGACCCTGCGCGAAGCGTGCATCGAGCTGGGTTTCCTCACCGCCGAAAAATTCGACCAGATCATCCGGCCCGACGAGATGGTCGGCTCGGAAGATTAGGCGCCAGTCGCATCTACCATCGGAAGACGCCGAAATTCATGTCGCGCGGGATCGGCGCGTTGAGCGCGGTCGCGATTCCGAGCGCGAGCATGGCACGAGTTTCCAGCGGGTCGAGAATACCGTCATCCCAGATTCGCGAGGTGGAATAGTAGGCGCTCGACTCGGCGTCATAGCGCGCCCGCACCGGACGGATGAACTCGGCCTGCTCCGCCTCGCTCATCGTGATCTTCTGGCGCGCGAGCTGCTCCATCTTCACTTGCAGCAGCGTGTTCGCGGCCTGCTCACCACCCATCACCGAGATTCGTGAATTTGGCCACATGAACAACAGGCGCGGCGAATAGGCGCGCCCGCACATCCCATAATTTCCCGCGCCGTTCGACGCGCCGACGATCACGGTGAACTTCGGCACCTGCGCGTCGGCCACCGCGCGCACCATCTTGGCGCCGTCCTTGGTGATGCCGCCCTGCTCATAGCGCTTGCCCACCATGAAGCCGGTGATGTTCTGAAGAAAGATCAGCGGGATGCGCCGTTGGCAGCATAGCTGGATGAAATGGGTACCCTTCAACGCCGACTCGCTGAAAATGACGCCATTATTGGCGAGAATCCCGACTGGATAGCCGAACAATCGCGCGAATCCTGTCACCAGCGTGGTGCCGTAGCGCGCCTTGAACTCATGCATCCGGCTGCCGTCGACCAGCCGCGCGATTATCTCGCGCGCGTCGTAGGTCTTGCGAATGTCGGCTGGTACGATCCCGTAAATCTCGTTGGGATCGTAGAAGGGATCTTCCGGCTCGTCCTGATCCAGTTTTTCCAGCGTGCGCGGGCCGAGGTTTTCGAAAATCGCGCGCGCGATTTGAAGCGCATGAGTGTCGTCGTCGGCCAGATGGTCGCTGACTCCCGATAGACGCGTGTGAACGTCGCCGCCGCCGAGTTCCTCGGCGGTAACTTCTTCTCCCGTCGCCGCGCGCACCAGCGGCGGACCGGCAAGAAAAATCGTGCCCTGGTTCTTGACGATGATGGTCTCGTCGCTCATCCCGGGCAGATAAGCGCCGCCGGCCGTGCACGAGCCCATCACCACCGCGAGTTGCGGCAGCCCGAGTGCCGACATCTGTGCCTGATTGTAAAAGGATCGGCCGAAATGCTCGCGATCGGGAAAGATATCGGCTTGATATGGCAGGAACGCGCCACCCGAATCGACCAGGAAGATGCATGGCAGGCGATTTTGCAGCGCGATTTCCTGCGCGCGAAGCTGCTTCTTCACCGTCATCGGATAGTAGGTGCCGCCCTTCACCGTCGCATCGTTGGCGATCACCACCACCTCACGGCCGTGAACCCGGCCGATACCGGTGACGATACTCGCCGACGGCGCCTCGTCGTCGTACATCCCGTAAGCGGCCAATGGCGAAAGCTCGAGAAACGGAGTGTGCGGATCGAGCAGGCCAGCGATGCGATCGCGCACCAGCAATTTGCCGCGTTCGACGTGGCGACGGCGATTGGCCTCGGAGCCGCCGAGGCGGATTCGTTCGATCTCCGCCTTGAGCTTGGCGACCGCTTCTACCATGTGGCGGCGATTTTCCTTGAACTCGGCGCTGTTGGTGTTAAGCCGGGATTCTATCCGATCCATTGCGCAATCCTCTCGATTCCCTGCGATTTAGAGCGCCGTCGCGAACCCGTCTTTGACAGGCGCGGAATATCGCGACGGCACCGGGTATATTAATCTGTAGGAGGTTCAAAGGCACAAGTTCCAGACGCTATCATGCGGCAGCGCGATCTGAAGGCCCTCGAATTCGACAAGGTGCGCGAGTTGGTGCGCGCGATGGCGATTTCCGAGCCGGCGCAGCGCCTGCTCGGCGAGCTCAATCCGTCCAGCGACGCTGGTGAAGTGCGCGAGCGGGTTCGCACCACCGCCGAGATGGTCGAGTTCCGGTCTCATAGTGGTGGCCTGCCGATTGGTGAGTTCGTCGATCAGACTCCACTACTGGTAGTCGCCGCCCGCGAAGGCGCGGTGCTCGACGGACAATCCCTGCTGAAGATTCGCGAGTTCGTGCTGTCGGCGCGCCACGTCGCTGCCTTCGTGCGGTCGCGGGTGGATTCGTTCCCACACGTGGCGGTGCTCGCGCACGATTTGCTCGCGCCTAAGGAACTCGCCGACGCGCTGCTCAAGGCGCTCGGCGACGACGGCGGTTTACTCGACGACGCCAGCCGCGAGTTGAAGCGGCTTCGCGTGCGTTTGCGCGAGGAACGCCGCGAGCTCGAAACGCGCCTCGAGCGAATGTTGAGTTCGCCGGGGATGGACCCGTTTCTTAGCGATCGCGTGGTGACGGTGCGCAATCGGCGCTTCGTGCTGCCGCTCAAGCTCAACTACGCCGAGCGTCTCGAAGGAATCGTGCAGGATCGCTCTGTTTCCGGTGAAACGCTGTTCGTCGAGCCGATGTGGGCGGTCGAGCTGAACAACCGCCTGATGATGCTCGAGCGGGAGGTCGAGGCCGAGGAGCGTCGCGTGCTCGAACAATTGACCCGCATGGTGCGCGGCTACGTGCGTGAATTGCGTATTACCTTCGAGGCGATGGTCGCGATCGACGCGCTCAACGCGCGCGCGCTGTTCGCAGAGCGCTATCGATGCGTCGAGCCGGAAATCGTCGAAGATGGATTGCAATTAATCGCCGCCCGCCATCCGCTGCTGATGGCGAGCGGGCGCGAAGTAGTGCCGATCGATCTCATCATCCGACCCGAGCAAAACGGCATCGTGATCTCCGGACCGAACACCGGCGGCAAGACCGTCGCGCTCAAGACGCTCGGTTTGTTCTGCCTGATGGCGCAGGCGGGTTTCATGCTGCCGGTCGATATCGGGAGCAAGATAGCCGTGTTTCGCGGCGTGTTCGCCGATATCGGCGACGAACAATCTATCGAGGCCGACCTGTCGACGTTTTCCGCGCATATCGTCAACGTTTCCGAGATACTCCGTGCGCTGGAAGAACCGGCGCTGATCATTCTCGACGAACCGGGCGCCGGCACCGATCCCGCCGAGGGCGCCGCACTCACTATAGGGCTGCTGAACTATCTCGCACGCCGCCGATGCCTGGTCGCGATCGCGACCCATTCGACCGCGGTCAAGCTCCACGCGTATTCGGGCGCGAGACTCGAGTCTGCGGCGGTCGATTTCGATCCGGAAAACCTGGCGCCCCGCTTCAAGCTCAAGCCGCACACTATCGGGCAGAGCTTCGGCCTCGCGGTTGCGCGACGCCTTGGCCTTCCGGAGGAAATCGTGACCGCGGCGGAGGCTGCTCGGCCTTCAGGGACCAGCGAGCTCGAGACCGCGCTGAGTCGTCTCGAAGAAGAGCGGGCTCGCTTCGCTCGCCAAGGCGAGGAACTCCGCGCGCGCGAAAGCTTGCTGGTGGAGCAATGTGACGCGGCGCTAAAGGAAACCGAGCGCGCCCGCGAGCAGGCGTCAGTGGAGCGCGAGCGAACGCGTGAGGAGGTTCGCAATCTGATCGTTGAATTGCGCCGCGAAGGCGAGGCCGTGATCGAGGAAATCAGGGCCCAGGCGAAATCCCGACGTGACCTTACGGCGTTCATAAGAAAAGCCGGCGAAAGCCTGATGCGCGCCGTCCCCGAAGAAGCGCCGCCCGAAGACGGCGGTCCCGCCAGAGCGCTCGCGGTCGGCGACCACGTCGAGTTGGCCGGCGCCGATATCCGCGGCGAGCTGCTGGTTCTGGAGCCCGAGCGTGCGGTTATTGGCCGTGGCGGACTTAGAATCGAGGTTGCTCCGGCGCGCTTGCGCCACGCCACCAAGCGGCAACCGACGCCGGCGTCGCCCGCTGTAACGGTCAACGCGCAGCGACCGTCCGAAGCGGAGTTGAATCTAATCGGGATGCGCCCGACCGACGCGCTGCGCAAGCTCGAGGAGTTCCTCGACCAGGCCTATCTGACCAACAAGCCGGAAGTTCGGGTGATTCACGGCGTCGGCTCGGGGGCGCTCCGTCGCGCGGTCCATGAATACCTGAGCGATTCACCCTATTGCGCCGCGTTTCGCGAGGCCGAACCGCATTCCGGCGGCGCCGGCGCCACGATCGTCGAGCTCAGCAGCTAATCGAACCCACCTCCAGATTCTTTCCTCAAGTCACCGCACGCTAAAAGGGTTAAATCGATCAGTGCGCTATCACCGAAGCGCTAGCACCTACCGGTTCGGCGGTCGCCCGCTAGAACAACTTCTTTAATTGATCCAGCGGATTCGCCGGCTTCGAGCCGCTGGGGGCGCCGCCTTCACCGCCACCGCCGCCGAGGAACTTGCCGAGGAACTTCCCGCCGCGCTTCTGCAACAATTGAGAGGCGGCGCGCTGCGCCAGCGCCTGGATATTTGGCAGGATCGACGGCTTGGGCAGCGCTCCGGTGATTATCACTGGAATGTCGATCTGGCCCTGCTGATCTTCGAGGTAGACCACGTTCTTGCGGTCGGCGCGTAGATCGGCGCTGAACTCCCGAGACATCAGCACGTGCGCCGACATGTCAATATTCTTGTCCATGTCGAGCCATCCGTCACCCAGCAGTTTGTAATCCGGTGACGCGACCGTGAGGTCGTGCGTAGTCATGCGCGGACCCTGCAAAACAAATGACAGGCTCGCCTGGGTGATTTCCGTATCCTTGTCTTTGAACAGCGACGGATGGCGCGCGATAACGTTGGGGGTAATCAGGCTGTCGATTCCCGGAATCCCTTTCACCTTCTTTAAAGTTTCCGCACCGAGATTGATCCCGACCAGCTTGCCGTTCTTGAGCGACATGTTGCCCGAGCCCTGCAACGTGGGCTTGATCTCCTCGAACTTGCTACCGCGTCCCGCAACGCTCACTTGGCCGGTAAGCTGACCGCGCAAAGTATCCGCCATCTTCGCCTTCTCTGCGGTCAAGGCCTTTTGCAAATCGATATTGTCGGTGTTGAGCGTGGCGACGAAGCTGGGTTGC
>DATJOQ010000192.1:0-16378 GCA_035506935.1 Binataceae bacterium (SeqCode)
AGGTATCGACGCGCTGCCCGCGCCAGCCGATTTCCTGGTGACCGAACGCGATATCGAGGAGTCGTACGGCAACCTGAACGCGATCCTGATCAACCTGTTGCCGGACGTCCAATCACTCAATTGGACCACTCGGGCGCTCAAAGAATATATCGGGCTTGCGGCCTACCGATTCGCGGGCTGGCTCTGAACCGGCCCCCATCGGGCGCCGCGCGTTGATTGCGAGACGCCCTGCGACAGGAGGTTCCTGCCTCTACCTGCCTTCGGCGCCGTAGATCTTCATGATCGTGTCGAGCATTTTGATCGCATCGGACTTCTTGCGCTGAAATGAGTTGCGCCCGATGATCGAGCCATAGCCGCCGCCGTCGCGGATCGCGCGCACTTCGTTGAGCAAGGTTTCCTCGCTCTCCATCGCACCGCCGGAGAAAATCAGGATCCGCCTGCCGTTGAAGGCTGATTGCACGACGTGGCGCACACGATCTGCAAGCGAACCGATGGGAATCCCTTCCTTCTCGTAAACCTTGCGCGCGGCTTCCTGCTCGATATGCGCGCTGGGCAGCTTGACCTTGATTATGTGTGCGCCGAGCTGCGCCGCGATCTGGGCAGCATAGGCGCATACATCGATCGCGGTTTCGCCCTCTTTCGAAAGCCCTGAGCCGCGCGGATATGACCATACGACGACGGCCAGTCCATGGCGCTTGGCTTCCTCCGCGAGCGCGCGAATCTTTTGGTACATGTCCAGTCGATGGATCGAACCGGGATAGATCGTGAAACCGATCGCCGCGCATCCAAGCCGCAGCGCGTCGGCGACGCTGCCGGTCACCGCCGAATCGGGATCGCGTTCTTCGAGCAACACGTCGTGATTATTGAGTTTCAGAATAAGCGGAATCTCGCCGGCGAAGTCGCGCGCGCCAGCTTCGAGAAAGCCCAGCGGCGCAGCATAGGCGTTGCATCCCGCCTCGATCGCAAGCTCGAAGTGATAGCGCGGATCGTAACCCGGCGGATTGGGTGCGAAGCTGCGGGCCGGGCCATGCTCGAAGCCCTGATCGACGGGAAGAATCACCAGCTTGCCCGTACCGGCCAGCTTGCCGTGATTTATCATCCGGGCGAGATTGCTGAGCGTCCCCGGATTATCGCTGCCGTAGTAGCTGAGAATCTCTCGCGTGCGACTGTTCATATCATCCCCCGAGTGCCGGTTTTGCAGTGGCCTATAATAGCGCAGCGCGCAACGCCGCGCATCGGGCGGCGCCCAGCAGCGCAGCGCGGTCGTTCAATATTACCCGCACCGGCATCACTTCAAGCAACGGCTTGAGGCGTCCTTTGGATGTAAAGGACTCCATGAATGCCGGACCCTTAAGCTTTTCGATAATTCTAGGGGCTATGCCACCCCCGATGTAAACCCCGCCTATAGCCAAGAATTTGAGCGCGATATTGCCGGCCTCGGCTCCGTACAACGAAACGAAAATATCCAGCGCCTGCTCGCATAGCGGCGAACGTCCCTCGATCGCCATCTGTGATATCACCGCGGACGCGTCGTGCGCGCGAATCGCCTCGGCCAGCCACGCCGGCTCTTCGCCGTGACCCGTGTCGCGCAAAAATTTGTAGATACTGGACAGCCCCGGCCCCGAAACCACCCGTTCCCAGCTGACGTGTCCGTGCGCGGCTTGCAGGTAGCGCAACAGATCGATTTCGAGTTCGTTGTGCGGTGCGAAGTCGGCGTGACCGCCTTCGGTCGCGAACGGCCGATGGTAGGAGCCGTCCCAATAGAGCCCGGCCTCACCGAGTCCGGTGCCGGCAGCGATCACGGCGGTATTGCCGAGCGCTTCCGGCGCGCCCTGGTTCAGCACCAGGAAGTCATGCGGTTCGAGTCCGTTGACGCCGTAGGCGTTAGCTTCCAGGTCATTGATCAAATAGACGGTCTCGAGATGCAGCACCGTGGCCAGTTCGCGCTGATCGACCACCCACGGAAGATTGACCGGTTCTGCGCGTCCCTTGCGTATCGGCCCGGCGATACCGAAGCATGCGCGCGTGACCGGCAACTTATGCTGTGCCACGAACTCCGCGACGATTTCTTCGAAAGTCTTGTGGCTGGCGCTCGGAAATGTACTTTCAACCACCTGGCTAAGCCGTTTGGACTCGACGTCGAACAAGCCGAGCCGGGCGTGGGTTCCTCCAATGTCACCTGCGAGAATCATAAATGTGGTTCCTTAATCGCAGTATTTCAAACCCGAAACGCGCGCCGTAACGGCGCAAGCTTTTTTTGTGGTCTGTAAAGAAAGACCCACAATCGAATATATACCGAGCGTGCGGATATACACCGAGTGGGCGCACGCTTTTCTTCCGATCAGCCCAAGACGCTAGCGGCCACAAATTGCTTCTCGCTCCAACGTCGTATATGAGCCGATTAGCTTGTAAGGTCGCATAACAACCTAGCTTAAGCTAACAGGCTTGCACGGATGGCAAAACTACTCGATTCGTCCCACGCCTTTGGATGGCCCGGCATCGCACCCCGCTGGACGCGCAGCGCCAAGGACGGGGTGGGCACCGCCTACTCGACCGCCAGCCGGGTCTGGTTCACGGTCTCAGGCGGAATCGTAAACGAAGTATATTTCCCGACGATCGATCGGCCACAAATTCGGGATCTTCAATTCCTGATCAGCGACGGCGAATCTTTTTTTCACGAAGAACGCCACTTTCACGACAGGAGTATCGAGTACATCGCGCATCACACGCTGGGGTTCCGGATAACCTGCGCGGACCGCGAGGGCCGCTACAAAATCATCAAGGAATTAATCACCGATCCCCACGAGTCATGTTTGTTGGCCCGCACCCGCCTCGAAGCTGACCCTTCGTGGCTCAAGAAGCTCCATCTTTACGTACTACTGGCTCCGCATATCGAAGTCGGCGGATGGGGCAACAATGGCAATGTTGTAGAGATCGCCGGGCGCGAGATCCTGACCGCCAACAAAGAGGGTATCTGGCTGGCGCTGATGGCGACGGTGCCTTTCGTGCATCGCTCGTGCGGATACGTCGGGCGAAGCGACGGATGGCAGGATCTGGCCGACAATTATCACATGGATTGGTCGTTTGACGCTGCGGATAACGGCAATATCGCGCTGTGTGGTGAGCTCGACCTGAGCACCGATCGCGAGTTCACGGTGGGACTGTCCTTTGGCCACGGGCTGCAGCCGGCGGTGACGACCTTGTTCCAGTCCCTGGGTATACCCTTCGTCGAGCATCGCGCGCGATTCGTCGATCAATGGAGCCGAAGCGCTCACCGCCTTGAGCCCCTGGAAAAGCAATCCAACGACGGCGGTTTGGTTTACCGCATCAGTCATAGCTTGCTCCTCGCGCACGAGGACAAAGCCTTCCCGGGTGCGATCATCGCTTCGTTGAGCATCCCATGGGGTGAAGCCAAGGGCGACGAGGATCTCGGCGGCTACCATCTGGTGTGGACCCGCGACATGGTCAAGAGCGCGAACGGCCTGATGGCTTGCGGCAATACCGAGACTGCTTTGCGCGCCCTGATCTATCTCTCGTGCTCGCAACTGGAGGACGGCGGGTTTCATCAGAACTTTTGGATCAACGGCGATCCGTTCTGGAAGGGAATTCAACTCGACGAGGTGTCCTTTCCGATCACCCTGGCCTGGACGTTGGACAAGGACGGCGCGCTGCGCGACTTCGACCCGTATCCGATCGTGCTGGCGGCGGCCCGCTATCTGATAGAGAACGGGCCTGCCACGCCGCAGGAGCGCTGGGAGGAGAACAGCGGATACTCGCCTTCAACCCTGGCGGCGAATATCGCGGGACTGACCTGCGCAGCTCATTTCGCGCGCAAGCATGGCGACCAGGGCACCGCGAACTTCATCCAGGACTATGCCGATTTCCTCGAGAGTCATATCGAGGCCTGGACGGTTACCACCGACGGTGCGCTAGTGCCCGGCATTCCCCGCTACTACATCCGAATCAACCCGGTGGATGTGAAAAATCCCGAGCCCAATGAAGATCCAAATCAGGGCATACTCGACGTGCGCAATCAGGCTCCCGGAGAGCGCTTTCAATACCCCGCAAAGGACGTAATCGATCACGGCTTCCTGGAATTGGTGCGCTACGGAATTCGCAAACCCGGCGATACGCTGATCGAGGATTCGCTGAAAGTGGTCGACGCGACGCTCAAGGTCGATACCCCCGCCGGGCCGTGCTGGCGCCGTTACAACCATGACGGCTACGGCCAGCGCTCCGACGGCGGCCCGTTCCAGGGATGGGGCGTGGGGCGGCCGTGGCCGCTCCTGACCGGCGAGCGCGGCCATTATGAATTCGCCGCTGGACACGATATCCGCCCGTATATCCTCGCCATGGAACGCTTCGCTTCGGCCGCCGGCTTGCTGCCCGAGCAAATCTGGGATGGCGCCGATCTTCCAGAGGCGGGAATGTACTTTGGTAAAGCGACGGGATCGGCGATGCCCCTGATGTGGGCGCATTCCGAATATATCAAGCTGCTGCGCTCGGCCACCGACGGCAAGGTGTTCGAGCTTATCGAGCCGGTTGCCGAGCGCTACTGCGAGAATCGCAGCAAGCTCGCGTCGCTGGAGGTTTGGAAGTTCAATCGCCGCCCGCACTCGGTCAGGCCCGGTGTCACGCTGCGGGTGCTGGCGCTCGCGCCGTTCATGCTGCGATGGACCAGCGACGACTGGCAACATGCGACCAACACCAACGCTACTCCGGTGGCTCTCGGTTTCAGCTTTGTCGATATCGCGATACCACGCGAGCAGGTGGCGCCGATTCGCTTCACGTTCTTTTGGCCGAGGGCCGACCACTGGGAGGGACGTGACTTCGAGGTCTGGATTAAACGATAAAGCGAGGCAGTTCCCGCGCGACCGAAGCTTCGAAGGCCATCCACCTGAAACCGCCCGCGCTCGATAGGGAAATACCACGGGATGCGGTGGCCATGGGCGGCAATTCGCGTAAAACACTGACGATTTTTCATTCCGGCTATTTCGCTTGTGAACCCCGGGTGTATTAAGATCTGGTCGCTGATGGCGTCCTTTGTTTACAAGCGTCGGAGCGGTCGCCCGCGGCCGATTTCGCCTTTCGCATGAGTACCCTTTGGCTCGCTCCGGCCCTCGTCTTGTATGTGCTGGCCGTGTTCCTGTTCGTATCGGACATGGTCCAACGGCAAACTCGCCTGAACGGCTACGCCTTGATCGCGCTGGGCGCCGGCGCGATCTCCCACACCATGGATTTGATCACACGTGGGGTGCAGGCCGGCAATATGCCGGTTGGCAATTTCGCGCAGTCGCTCTCGTTCCTGGCTTGGATAATCGCTTTGGCAAGTCTGGTGATGATCGTGCGCTTCAAGATGCCGGCAATCGGAGCGTTTACCACGCCCGCTGTGGTTATGGCACTGGGCGCGGCGTACGTAATGATGCCGAACGAGGCGCACAGATTACCCAGCACCTTGCGCAGCGCCTGGTTGCCGATTCATGTGACCCTGGCCTTTTTCGGCGAGGCTCTGCTGATGCTTGCGGCGAGCGTGAGTCTGGTTTATCTGGTGCATGACTCGCGGCTTAAGGCCAAGCGCTCGCTGGGTATGATAGGGGGCAAGTTGCCGAGCCTCGAGAAACTCGACCGCATCAACTATCGCCTGCTGGGATGGGGTTTCGTGCTGCTTAGCCTGGCGATGGTGACCGGGGCGATTTGGGCGGCCAACGCCTGGGGGCGTTTCTGGTCGTGGGAGCCGATCGAGTGCTGGACCCTGCTAACGTGGCTGCTCTACGCCGGATTGCTTGAATCGCGTCTGGCGGCGGGATGGCGCGGGCGGCGCGCGGCGACCCTGACGATCGCCTTGTTCACGATTTTGGTTGGATCCTATTTGGGTGTGAGCCTGGTATATCCGGGCAAGCACGGTGGCAGTTTCGGCTGAAGATGGCGTTTGAGCTTCTCATCGTTGGGCTGAACCATCAGAGCGCTCCGATCGAGGTGCGCGAGCGCCTTGCCTTTGCCGAAGCCGAAGTGATTCCCGCGCTGTCGCAGCTCAAGCAAGCGGCGCCGTCGGTCGCCGAGGCCGCGCTGCTCTCGACCTGTAACCGCGTTGAACTGCTGGCGGTCGCCCCCGAATCAGAGCAGGCCGCGCAGGAGTTGCGCGATTTTCTCACGCTGGATCGTCGAGTCAACGCGGGCGCTTTCGAAAGCGCCCTGTACCATCTTGAGGGCCGCGAAGCGGTGCGCCATCTTTTTCGAGTTGGCGCCAGTCTCGATTCGATGGTGTTGGGCGAACCGCAAATCCTCGGCCAGCTCAAGCTCGCCTACACGCAGGCGGTCCAGGCCGGCACTTTGGGCATGATCCTGCATCGCACGTTCCATCGCGCATTTTCCGTCGCCAAGCGCGTGCGCAAGGGGACGCTGATTGGGCATGGAGCGGTTTCGGTCAGCTCGGCGGCGGTCGGGCTAGCGCGCGAGATTTTCGACACGCTCAAGGACAAGACCGTGATGCTGCTCGGGGCGGGCCAGATGGCGGAGCTCACCGCGCGCCAACTCGCCAAGCTCGGAGTTCAGTCGCTGTTCATCGTTAATCGCACGTTCGAACGCGCCGCCACTCTCGCCCGCGAATTAGGCGGCACCGCGGTTACCTTCGACAACTACAAGCCCTATCTCAAGATCGCCGACGTTCTGATCGGGTCCGCCGCGACCGCCCGCCCGCTGCTGGAACCGGACGATATCGAACCGATCCTGCGCGAACGACGATATCGGCCGATGTTCCTGATCGATCTCGGCGTGCCGCGCAATTTCCATGAGCGCCTGAGCGCGCTTGAAAACGTCTACTTGTACGATATCGACGATCTCGGCCGGGCGGTCGCCAACTCGCGCGCCGAGCGCGCTCGCGAAGCGGAGAAGGCTGAGGCATTCGTCGCCGAGGAAGTCGAAGGATTCTGGCGCTGGCTTAACGGACTCGAGCTGGTGCCGACGATCAAGGATATCCGCTCGCATATCGACCGCTTGCGCGAGGGCGAGTTCCAGCGTCATCGCGCCTGGCTTGCCACCCTGCAACCGGACGAGCGCAACCACATCGAATCGCTGACGCGCGGATTGGCGAACAAGATTCTTCATCAGGTGACTACCGAGCTCAAACGCGCCAACGGTTTAGTCGACGGGGTCTATGCCGCCGAGATCGCACGCCGGCTGCTGGGCAGCGATTTGACCGCGAAGCAGGCGGAGCCCGATGACAGCGAAGACTTCTTCGACGAAGATCCCGGCCGCAGACCGCTTGTGCGCGGCAGTCGACGCTAGGCGATGGAATTCACGCTGCGCATCGGTTCGCGTCCGAGCCAGCTTGCGATCGCACAGGCGAGCGCGGTCCAACGCGAGCTCGAAGCCAGGATCCCGGGTCTGAAGAGCGAGATCGTGCCGATCAGGACCAGCGGCGATCGGCTAACTGCTCCGTCGTTGGCTGATCTCGGTGGCAAGGGACTTTTCATCAAGGAGCTCGAGGAAGCACTGAGGGCCGGGCGTATCGATATCGCGGTGCATTCGATGAAAGATCTGCCGGCGGCACTCGCGCCCGAATTTCGCCTGGCCGCGGTTCCGCGCCGAGAAAATCCCCGCGACGCGCTGATTTCCCATGGCGGCGGCGGAATGACAAGCTTGGCGCGCGGCGCGCGCGTGGGGACCGCCTCACCGCGGCGCAAATTCGAAGCGTTGCGGGTGCGTCCCGATCTAACGGTGATGCCGCTGCGCGGAAACGTCGATACCCGTATGCGCAAGCTCGACGACGGCCAATTGGACGCCGTCATTCTTGCGATGGCGGGTCTCAACCGTATCGGGAAATCGCGCATGCCAAATTTGGTCGAGCTCGACGAACGCGATTTCGTTCCGGCCGCTGGACAAGGGGCGTTGGCGATCGAAGCGCTGAGCGGAAATCTGATCGCGGACTCGACAGAAGTGGAGAGTGCGCTTACCGCTATGACGGACCGCGCGGCGCTGGCCGAAACTTCGGCCGAGCGCGCTTTTCTTGCCACTATCGGCGCGTCGTGCGTATCGCCGGTCGGAGTCAAAGCCAGCCTGCAGGAAAACACGCTCGGCCTGAGCGCGATCCTGTTCAGTATCGACGGCGCGCGCACGCTTTCCGAAACGATCGCGGAACCGCTAGAATCTGATGGCAGCGCCGCTTTGGCCGGAGTCGAGCTCGGGCGCTTGATGCTCGCGCGCGGGGCGGCTGAGTTGCTGGGTGATGGGTGACGAGGGGGGTAAAGTTTATTTAGTGGGAGCCGGTCCCGGCGCAGCCGACCTGGTTACATTACGCGCCGCCGAGCTTGTCCGCACCGCGCACGTGATCGTCTACGACCATCTCGCTAACCAAGATCTTTTATCGACTGTCGCCGCGACGACCGAGCTCATCCGAGCCGTCGGAGGCAGCGGCACGATGGCTCGTGACGAGCTGGTGCGTACCCTCGTTGAGAAGGCGCGCTCGGGCAAATCGGTGGTGCGCTTGTTCGACGGCGATCCCTTCTTCGCAGATAGCGCCGCGAACGAGGCCTCCGCTCTCGCCGCCGCCGGAATCGATTTCGAGCTTGTGCCCGGATTGAGCCTGGCATCTGCCGCGCCGAGCTTCGCCGGGATTCCATTGGCATGTAGCGATCACGTTTCACCGGTAACGTTCGTCAATCTCGATCGCGAAGCTGCTTCCTCGGCCAAATTCTCGTCGTGGAAGGAACTCGCGGATATCACGCGCGGCGGCGGAACTCTGGTTTTGTCGATTGGTACGGATTCGATGCGCGAGAGCCTGGAGCGGCTGATCGCATCCGGAATGCCTCCCGATTCACCGGCTTGCGCCATCTTCGACGCCACGATGGCCGCTCAAAAAGTGGTTGCCGCGACCGTGACGACGCTGTCCGCGGAGGTCGAACGCAGCCGGCTGAACGCAACGGCGATAATCGTGATAGGAGACCGTGCTGCGGTTCAGCCGCAATTGCGATGGTTTGAGCGGCGCCCGCTGTTCGGACGCCGAATCGTGGTGACGCGCGGCAGCGCCAACGCCGCCGCGCTGACCGCGCCGCTGCGCGCCCACGGCGCCGAGGTTATCGAATGTCCGACCATCGAAACCGGCCCGCCTGACAGCTATGCGGCGTTGGACGCCGCACTCGGCAATCTCGGATCGTTCGACTGGGTGATTTTCACCAGCGCGACCGGCGTGGATAATTTTTTTACGCGTATGGCGGCGCGTGGCGGCGATATTCGCGAGCTGGCGTCCGCCCGGATAGCGGCTATCGGACCCGCAACCGCTGCGCGGCTGAAGTCGCACGCGCTGAAAATCGCGGTGCAGCCATCCGAGTACCGTGCCGAGGCTATCGCGCATGCGATCGGCGAGTCGCGCATTCGCGGCGCGCGCTTTCTGATTCCGCGCGCGCAAGTTGCGCGCGAGACGCTCCCCGAGATGCTCGCCACCCAGGGCGCCGCCACGGTCGAGGTCGTACCGTGCTACAAGACCGTGATGCCCAAAGGCGTACGGGTCGAGCGCCTGCGCGGCCTGGTCGACGCCGGCGCGATCGATCTGGTGACCTTCACCAGTTCGAGCACGGCGACCAATTTCTGCGCGATCGTCGGCGCGGTGCCGCCCGCGCTCAAGGCCGGCGCGATCGGGCCGATAACCGCCGAGACCGCACGCACGCTGGGATTCGAAGTGGTGGTAAGCCCCTCCGAATACACTATCGACTCACTGGTTGGTGCGATCGTCGAATATTTCGCCGCGAAACGAAAAAACTAGATCACAAGGCGCGGCGCCTTCCCAACGCGCTATTTCTTGCGCGCCATCGTGATTCCGTCGGCTACCGGGATCATCACCGCTTCGACCCGCCTGTCGGCGGCCACGAAATCGTTGAAAGCCCGGATAGCAACGGTGTCTTCGCTCGAATCGCTCTCATCCAGCACCTTGCCAGCCCACAGCACGTTGTCGATTAGCATCAGCCCGTCGGTGCGAAGGCGCTTGAGGCATTCCTCGTAATAGTCGCGATAGCCCGATTTGTTGGCGTCGATGAACGCGAAATCGAAGCTGGTCGAGGCCGGCAGCGCGCGCAGCGTGTCGAGCGCTGGACCAATCTTCAGCGTGATTTTGTTTGCGACCCCCGCCCGATCCCAATAGCGGCGCGCGATCGCGGTCCATTCCTCGCTCACGTCGCAGCACAGCAGGCGGCCGTCTGAGGGCAGCGCGCGTGCGATGCAAATCGAACTGTAACCGGTGAAGGTGCCGACCTCGACTGCGGAGCGGACGCCGAGCGCGCGCACCATCACGCTCAGGAAAGTGCCTTCCTCCTCGGTGATCTGCATCATGCTGATGCGTCCGAGACGCGTGGTCTCTTCGGCCAGTTCTTTCAGCAGGGGATCTCGATTGTGCCCGTGGACGTGCATGTAATCGTAAAGTTCGTCAGTGAGCGCGATAAATTTCGGTCTCTGCGGCATAATTCCTCTGTTTGGAGCCGGATTTCGCCGGATGCCTTTATGGTCGTTCGTAATATATAGTCAATCGCAGTTCAGGCTGGCGGAAAAGTACCCATGCCCTTTCCAATAAATCGTCCGCGTCGCTTGCGCCGTACCGAAGGTCTGCGCCGGATGGTGCGCGAAACCCGGCTCGTGCCGGAAAATCTAATTCTGCCGCTCTTCGTATGTCCAGGACGCGACGTCAAACGCGGAGTCGAATCGATGCCCGGCGTGGCACAACTGTCGGTCGAGAATGCCGCGCGCGAAGCGAGCGACGCCTTCGCCGCGGGAGTGCCCGCGGTGATTCTGTTCGGATTGCCTGAACGCAAGGACGCGCAAGGAACCGAGGCCTGGAAAGATTCCGGCGTGGTGCAGAACACGATCCGCGAGATCAAAGAGCGCACGCCCGAGATGGTCGTGATCACAGACGTGTGCCTGTGCGAGTACACCGACCACGGCCATTGCGGCGTCATCGCGGGCAAGGACGTCGACAACGACGCGACGCTCGAACTCCTTGCGCGCGAGGCACTTTCGCACGCGCGCGCCGGCGCCGACATGGTCGCGCCCTCCGACATGATGGACGGGCGGGTCGGTGTTATTCGACGTGCGCTCGACGAAAGCGGTTTCCCGAGCACGCCGATCATGGCTTACGCGGCGAAATTCGCGTCCGCGTTTTACGGTCCGTTTCGCGAAGCCGCGGAATCGACGCCGCAATTCGGCGATCGCCGCTCCTACCAGATGGATCCGCCCAACGGTGACGAGGCGATGCGCGAAATCGCGATGGACCTCGAAGAAGGCGCCGATATCGTGATGGTCAAGCCGGCGCTGCCTTACCTGGATCTGATCTATCGCGCCAAGCAGGAGTTCAACTGCCCGCTGGCGGCCTACAACGTCTCGGGCGAATACTCGATGATCCGTGCGGCCGGACGCAACGGATGGATCGACGAGCAGCGCGCCATGCTCGAGGTGCTGACCGCGATCAAGCGCGCCGGCGCAGATATGATCCTGACTTACTTCGCGAAGGACGTCGCGCGATTGCTCCGCCCCTGACGGCGCACGAACGTCGGTTTCGTTCTCCGGCTTCTTCTGTTCGGGATTCCTCGCTACGGCAGCCTGCGCTCGGAATGACAAATGGGCGCCAGGACTCGTTGGGCTCCGGGGTTCTGTCTGTCATTCCGAGCGGAGTCTGCGGAGCGAGGAATCCCGGTATCTGTTGATCGTCAGCGGCGTGTCGGTTTGATCATGCTCTCGTAATAAGGACGAATTGCGCGGAGCGCGCGCATCTGATGGTACGCCAGTTCGTCGTCGGGATACCGATGCTCCGGGCCGAGCACGCATCCGACGCGCGCGTGACATCGGCCAACGCAATCAGCTTCATGCTCAACTCGATGCGTCACGCATCCGATCACGTCCCATCCCTTGGCGAAGCTCACCGCGCTTACCGGGCACGCGTCGATACATCTGCGCGTCGTGCAACTGGGGCACGGATCGAAACCGGCCGCTTCGCCGGGCGCGTCGATCAGCTCGTCGAGCAGAATCGCGGCCCGAAACGCGATCCAGGGGCCGTAGGTCGGATGTACTACTACGCCAACGATGCTCGGGGCGGCCAATCCCGCGACCTTTCCAAGTTGCATGAAATTCAGGGTCGGCGATCCCGACATGAACGGGTACACCGCGGCGCATCGCGATCCCCGCATCTGCAACGATGCGATAAGGTCGCGCTCGACTATCTCGCGAGTGAAGTCGTCGAGCGGATTGTCGCGATTCGCCCATCCGGGATGCGCGGCGAGATGCTCACGATAGGCATTCCAGAACGCGCCGCCGCCATTGGCGGTGACCACTATGGAACGGGCTTTCGGATCGATCTGAGCCGCTCGCGATGCGGGCGGAACAGTGTCGTCGTAGCGCTCGAGGGGGACTGCCGCTACCAGGTTCAGGCCGTGAGCCATCGCGGCCGCGCGGATGATTTGTAAGGTCTCGCTCACAGGTTAAGCAATCTTGTACGTAACCAGCGCGTCGGCGATCAGCGCGCCCGCGTTGTCGCTAACCTCGACCGCGACGCTCGCCAGGCGGCGGCCTTTGCGACGAACTTTGGCGTCGGCGATCAGATCGCTACGGATTCCAGGGGCGGTGTAATTCACGCTCATCGACACGGTTGCGCTGTTGCGCGTCTCGGGCATCGTCCAGACCGCGGCGCAGGCGGCGGTGTCGATAAGCGCGGCGATCGCGCCGCCATGAATCACGACATCAGCTTCCCCGGCGTTTAGGATTGTCGGACCGTAAGGTAATCGCACGGTGGCGGCGCCTTCGGTCGTTGCGTCGAGCTTAAGCTTGAGCGCCGACACGAACGGCCCGCCCATCAGGCGGGCAAGCGCGCGCTGATGGTCGTCATCGATCATGATTCTGCAAACGGTTTCGCGTTCACTTTGTCTTCACAGCGAGTTTCAGCGCCAACGCGACGGCGTCCGCCGCGTTGGCGGCGTGATGCACTCCGGCGATCTCCTTCCACGCGTTGAGCGCGACCACAGGACGCCTGAGCTTGAGCGCGAATCCAATTTCGGCCAGCGTTCCGCCTTCGCCGCCGGCAAGCGCCACGGCCGCGTCAGCGCTGCCGATAACGATCGCGTTGCGCGCCTCGCCCATTCCGGTTGGAATCGCAAACTCGATATAGCGGTTGGCCGATTCCCTATTATAGCTGGGCAAGATACCAATCGTGTGGCCGCCGGCTTCACGCGCCCCTTGCGCCGCAGCCTCCATCACGCCGCCCAGCCCGCCGCATACCAGGACGGCGCCGCGCGCAGCGATTTCACGCCCGACGGCCAAAGCCATCGCGCGCACACCAGCGGGTGCGTCGCCGGCCCCGATCACCGCGACAAACACCTTGTCAGCCATCAGAGCCCCAGCAACATCGGCAGGCCGCTCAAATCTTCCAGCACGAAGTCGGGTGTCGGCATGCTTTCCGAGATTGGCCCCTTGCCGCGGCTCAGCCAGGCGATCGGGATGCCGGCGTTGCGCGCGCCGATCACGTCCTCTCGCGGCGTATCGCCGACGAACAGAATTTCGTGCGCCTCCAGGTTCAACATCTCGAGCATCCGTCGGAAGATCAGTGGATTCGGTTTTCGCATCGCCAGGTCGGCAGAAATTATCACCGCTTCGAACAGATGCGACACGCCGGTATCGGCCAGGACCTCGCGTCCGGTCTGCGAATCGTCGAAATTCGACAGCAGTCCCAGCCGATGAGACGGCGCGATTTTCCGAACCGCCTCGACGAATTGCGGCGGCGCCGACGTCACCGCGCGAACCGCGCTCATGTGGATACGCGTCAAGTCGTGCGCGGTGCCGACGAGTTTCTCTCCCTGGGGCAGGCCGAGACGCCCCAGCGTTCGCACGAAGCGCTCGTGGCATGTGACTTCGATCAAGCCGCGCTCGCGTTCCGCGATAATTTCTTCCACTACGGCGTGGTAAATCTCGAGCACGTCGTCCAGCTCGAGCTTTTTTTCCAGCGTTTCGCTTATCTTCGGCAGCAGCAATGGCATCGTGCTTCGGATCTTGCGGCCGCGAAACTCGAGCGTCGGCAGGCGACTCGGATCCCAGCTGACCAGGGTATCGAACAGGTCGAGCACTACGGCTTGGAATTTTCGCTCAGCCATGATGTGCCAGGGCCGCGGCGGTACTGACCAGCGCGAGCAGATCGAGCAGCATCACTGCGCCGTTGAGCTGCACGGAGAGTCGATGCAGCTTGTCGAAGCGCTCCTTGCGAGCCGGGTCAGGGTTGGTTTCTTCGGCGACGGTTCGAATCTGGTCAACCTGCGGCCGGATCACGAGGCCGGCGTAGAAGGTCAGCCCGAGCGCGATTATCAGCAACACCGCCGCCGCGCTCCACCATCCGCGCGCCCATTCCGCCGTTACAGAAAAGTATATCGCCATCAGCACGGCGATTATTCCGGCGACGTAACCTAGAAGATAATAACGGGGAAATATTCCTGCGACGACCTTGCCGGCATCCGCAACCGGCAGTCGGGTGAAAATTACGGGGGCGACAAAAAAAGCAAAAAAGATCATCCCGCCGAGCCAGCAAACCAGGCTCAGCAGGTAAAGGAAAAGAGTCGTGCCCATGTCGGTTTGGACCTTCGAGTAGGAAAATTAATTGAGGTACACCTTGGGGACGCCGGCGAGCGGCCGGCGGTTGGCGAAGCCGCTATCGATACTGTGCCACGCGGTGATTTGGGATTCGCCGAACTGCCAACACAAAAAGACTACTTCATTGTTGAGCTCGCTGGGGAAGTCCACCAGGCCCAGATCGATATCTTTGAGGAAGCATCCGTACTCCTGGATCTGCATCGCCAACTGCGCCATCTCTTCGGCCACCGCCCGCAGCTCCGGGCGTTCTTCGATGACCTTATCCAGGTCAATTTGCTCGTACGGTGTGTTTGTTTCGGTTTCGCAGAACTTTTTGACTCGTTCACGGAGCTGGTGCCCGAGGATCTGGAGTCGTCGTACGATTTCCTCCAGCCGCGGAATCAATTCATTCGCGTCTTCACGGCTGAACAGTTTTTCGAACCGATGTTTCACTCTGTTGATTGGCCCCTAGCGTCCATTGTGTAGCATGATTAAGTTTGTATTCGAGAAAGAGCAAGTTCGCTCCACGCGGTGTCTCGGCGCGTCTGCTCGAGCAAGCCGGGAGCCACTGGCCCTTTAAGAGGAGCTTACCGAATACCCGTATGGCAGATAAACCCGAATCGCCACAAACAGAACAAAGCGAAAAACGTTTCGAAGTTGAAGAAGACCTTACCGAAATTGAGATTCCACGTGTATTGCCGGTCCTGCCGCTGCGCGGGATGGTGATTTTTCCGAGCCAGATTCATCCTTTTTTAGTCTCGCGCACCGCTTCATTAAAACTGCTGGAGGACATTGCCGGTCCGGAGCGGATCATTGCGCTGGCCACTCAGAAGAATGCGGAGGAGGAAAGTCCAGAGCCCGAGGGGTTATATCGGCGCGGCACCGCGGTGCGAATCGTCAAGATGCTGCGCTATCCCGATCAGAGCATCAGGGTGCTGGTGCAAGGGCTGGCGAGGATCGAGTTTACCGAATTCATCCAGCGCGAGCCGTACTTCACGGCGCAGGTCCGCCGTCTGAGCGAGCTGTTGGTGCCGAGCAAAGAGCTCGACGCCTTGCAGGCGCAGTTGGTCAACCAGTTCTCCAAATTTGTGTCGCTGGTACCTTACCTGCCCGACGAGTTGCAGGTGATGGCGATGCATGTGCGCGACGCCAGCCGCCTGACCGATCTGGTCGCGTCGTACCTGAAGATCGCGGTCGAGGAAGAGCAGGAGTTGCTTTCGACGCTCGACGTGCGCGTGCGTTTGGAGAAGCTCGCCACCATTCTAAATCGCGAGATCGAATTGCTCGAGCTGGGGCACAAGATCCAGTCTCAAGTGCAGACCGAGCTCAACAAGAATCAGCGTGAGTTTTATCTTCGCCAGCAGCTCAAAGCGATTCAAAAGGAGCTGGGCGAGGGCGATCCGCGTTCGGCGGAAACCGACGATTTGCAGCGCAAGATCGAAGAAGCGCACATGCCCGAGGAGGCGCGCAAGGTTGCCGACAAGGAGCTCGAGCGGCTGCGGATGATCCCGCCGGAGTCGGCCGAGCATACGGTGGTGCGCACCTATCTCGATTTGCTGGTCAGCCTGCCGTGGAGCGTGTCGACCGAGGACAATCTCGATATCAAGCATGCGCGCGCCGTGCTCGACGAGGACCATTACAACCTCGAGAAGATCAAGGAGCGAATCCTGGAATTCCTGGCGGTACGCAAGCTCAAGAGCGACACCAAGGGGCCGATCCTATGCTTCGTGGGACCGCCGGGCACTGGCAAAACTTCACTCGGCCGCTCGATCGCGCGTGCGATGGGCCGCAA
>DATJOQ010000193.1:0-3937 GCA_035506935.1 Binataceae bacterium (SeqCode)
TCGACGGCTGGCTGTTCTACGATTTTCGCGCCAGCGATCCGATCGCATATCGAATCCTGGGCCTCGGCGATAGCGAGATGTCGACTCGCCGATGGTTCTATTTCGTACCGGCGGCAGGCGAGCCGCGCGCGCTGGTTTCAGCGGTCGAACCGAATCGACTCGATCAACTGCCGGGCGTCCGCGAAGTCTATCGCTCGGCCGCGGAAATGGAATCAGGACTTCGCAACCTGCTCGGGGGCGCGCAGCGAGTCGCGATGGATTATTCGCCCAACTGCGCGATTCCGTACGTCTCGCGGGTTGACGCGGGAACTATCGAATTGGTCCGCGCGCTTGGAGTCGAGCCGGTTTCCGCCGCTGATTTAATCCAGCGTTTCGAGGCTGTGCTCGATAGCGAGCAACTGGTGAGTCATCGCCGCGCCACGCTCGCGCTAAGGGAGATCGTCGACCAAAGCTTCGCCGAAATCGCGCGGCTGGTGAGGTCCGGCGAGCGCTGCGACGAACTCGGAATTCAGCGATTCGTTTTGGATGCGATCGCGGCTCATGGGCTGGTGATCGAACAACCGCCGATCGTAGCGGTTAACGCGCACAGCGCTTTGCCGCATTTCAGCCCCACGGCGGAAGATTCCGCTGCGATCCGCCGCGATGATTTCGTGCTGCTCGATCTATGGGCCAAGGAACCCGGCCCCAACAGCATCTATGGCGATCTCACCTGGACCGCATTCGTCGGCGATTCCGTGCCGCGCGAATACGCCGAGGTGTTCGCCGTGGTCGCGGCCGCACGCGACGCTGCGGTCGAGCTTATCCGGCGAAGGCTTGGGTCGGGCGAGCCGGTAAGCGGTATGGACGCGGACCGCGCGGCGCGAGAGGTGATCGAACGCGCAGGTTACGGCTCCGCGTTTGTTCATCGCACCGGCCATTCGATCGGCCGCGAAGTGCACGGCACCGGCGCAAATCTGGATTCGCTCGAGACGCTCGACCATCGGACGCTGATCGATCACACCTGCTTCTCAGTCGAGCCGGGGATTTATCTGCCCGGCCGCTTCGGCGTGCGCAGCGAGCTCGACGTTTCGATCGAGGATGGAGTCGCGGCGATAAGCGGCGGTCCGCCTCAGCAGGAAATCATTCCGCTGATGGCACGCTATCGCTGATTCGAAGCCTGCGGCATGATAGTTACCGCATGATTCGCGCGATCATATTCGACCTTGACGGAACACTGGCTGATTCCGAGCCGCTGCATTTCGCCGCCTTCGCGGAACTGCTGCGAAAAGAAGGGATCGAGCTCACCGAGCAGGAGTATTACGAACGCCTGATCGGTTACACCGACCACGATTGTTTCGCAGCGGTGATGAAAGAGCACGGGCGCCCGAATGATGACGCCGCGGTAGCGCCGCTGGCCGCGCGCAAGGCTGCTCTCTATCAGGAGATGATCGCAACGCGCGACCTGCTCTACCCGGGAGCGGCGGATTTCGTCCGCCGATGCGCCGCGCGATTTCCGATTGCGCTCGCAACAGGAACCTTGCGCGACGAAGCCGAGATGATTCTGAGGCGCGCCGGATTGCGCGATCTGTTCGCGGGGGTGGTCGCGGCGGAAGACGTCGAGAACGGCAAACCAGCTCCCGACTCCTTTCTATCAGCGTGTGCGCTTTTAGCTTCGCAGATGCAGCCCGCGCTGCAACCCGGGGAGTGCCTGGTACTCGAAGACACTGCCGCGGGAATCGAAGCCGCACGCCGCGCTGGCATGAAGGTGCTGGCGATCGCGCACAGCACCTCGCTCGCCGACTTGTCGGTCGCGGACCTGGTGCGGAATTCTATCGCGGAGATCGATCTCGACGACATCTTGCTCGACGACAGCCTGCGCCGCCCGTGAGCCGGCGATCGCGCCATCGTAAATCGATCCTGTGCTACGCTCGCTGACATGGCGAGCGGGACCGAGTTTCTGGTGGGGACGGCGTCGTGGACCGATCCGAGCCTGGTGAAATCCGACCTGTTCTATCCGCCCTCGCTCAAGACCGCCGAGGAGCGGCTTCGCTTCTACGCCGAGCAGTTCAAGACGGTCGAAGTCGACGCCAGCTATTACACGATCATCTCTGAGCGCACCGCTGAGCTGTGGGTGGAACGGACGCCGCCCGACTTCATTTTCAGTTTCAAAGCGTTTGCACTGATGACCCGTCACGCGGCCGACACCGCGCGATTGCCTGCGCCGATCAAAAATCTGCTGAGCGCTGAGGAAAAGACCGCCCGCCGCCTCACTCATCCTTCGCCTGCCGTGCGCGAGCTGGCCTTCCAGATGTTCGGCAGTTCGCTCGAGCCGCTGAGAGCGGCGGGCAAGCTCGGGACGGTCGTGTTTCAATTCCCACCCTACTTCGTGCGCAGCGAGACGAATCTCAAATACATGGCGGACCTTAAACGGCTGCTGCCGAATTCGCCGATCGCGATCGAGTTCCGCCATCCGAGTTGGGTCGCGGACCGCACTCGGCGCGAGGCGACGATGAGTTTCCTGAGCAGCCACGATTTGTGTTACGTGAGCGTCGACGAGCCCGAGGCGCCTTCGTTGATGCCGTCGTTTCTCGAGACGACAGGGCCGGAAGCTTACATACGCATGCACGGGAAAAATCTTGAGAACTGGTTCAAAAAGGGAATTACGGTGGCAGAGCGCTACCAGTATCTCTATTCTGAACGCGAACTGGCGGATTGGGCCGATCGCATGAAGCAGCTTCGCGGCGTAAAGCGCGCCCACGTGATATTCAACAACTGCTACCGGAATTTCGGCGTGATGAACGCCACCACGATGAGACAGATGCTGGGATGAGCGGCGACTCGGCAAAATCAAAACTCTTTCAGTTCTATCCCAGTCCGTTTTGCGCCAAGGTGCGAAAAATTCTCGAGTACAAGGGCGTTCCGCACGAAACGATCGAGGTGGATTACCTCGACCGCGGCGAGCTGCTCGCGGCTTCGGGCCAGATCATGGTCCCGGTGTGGCGTGAGGACGGCGAGGCGACCTTCGACTCGAATCGAATCGCGGAGCGCCTGGAGTGCCTCTATCCGGAGCCGACGATTTTTCCGCCCGGTATCGCCGGCCTTCACCGCGCTCTTACTGAATACTTCGATAACCAAGTGGAAGATGCGGTATTTCGCGTCGCGGTGCTCGACGAGCTCGAATACTTCAAGGCTCGCGGACCACAGCATCTCGCGTTCTTTCGATTAATCCGCGATCGCAAGTATGGCGAGGGATTTTGCGATCGGATGGCACGCGAAGAGAATCAAAACTGGGAACGGGTGCGCAAGATACTCGCGCCACTGGATCAAGCGCTCGCCGACAAGGCGTTTGTGCTGGGCCGGATCGGTCTTGCCGATTTCGCGCTATACGGCCAGCTCTGGTTTCTCGCCTTTACCGGCAAACTCAAGATTCCGGCCGAATTCGCAAACCTGCGCGCGTTCTTCGCGCGGGTCGACCGGATAACCGCGTCGCTCGAAGGTGTAAATATCTAGCGCGCCTTACCGCGCCTTGGCCGGCGTGGAGACCGCGGCCATTATCAGGCTCGCGACCAGCGCTCCGCTGAAATCCAGCGCGACGTCATGCAGCGCCGGGGTGCGCGAGGGCACAAAAATCTGATGGCCCTCGTCGAGGAAGGCGTACGCCAAACAAATCGCCAGCGCTATCGCGGGACGCCCGCGCATCGGTCCCCGCACCAGCAAAAGGAAGAGCACGGCGTATTCGGTGATGTGGGCCATCTTGCGGACGACCATGTGGAGGGTCTCGATGGTGCGGTGCGAGGCGGCCGGCAATAGCCAGTGGAGAATCGGCACGATTATCCTGGAGGTATTGGCCGCGGAAAAAAACGACGTCGAAAGCATGAAAATGCACACCGCCCAGAACGCCGGCAGGAGCCAGTCGAGCGGATCGTCGGCGGCTGCGCGCGGAGCATTTTCCGGAGTT
>DATJOQ010000194.1:0-2845 GCA_035506935.1 Binataceae bacterium (SeqCode)
CTTCGTCCAGGGCAAGAAGATTGGACCTCTGATCTACGTCTCGGGACAGGTCGCTCTGGATCGCAACGGCAACGTCGTCGGCGCGGGCGATATCGGCGCGCAGACTCGCCAGGCGCTGGAGAATATGCAGACGGTTCTCGAAGCGGCCGGCGCGAGTCTGAACAACATCGTCAAGATGAACAGCTACATCACTGATGCGAGCGTCTATCGCGATTTTTCAGCCGCGCGCACACAATTTCTCGGCGGGCTCAGACCGGCAAGCACGGTGGTGGTGGTGGCGGCGCTGGCGTTCGAGGGCTTGATGGTCGAGATCGAAGCGATCGCGCTCAAGCCGTAGGGTCGGAAAAGCGTTTCGAGCCTGGGGCAACCATCGCGCGCGTATCTAACGTTCCGCTGAGGCGCGTCCTCCGATTTCAAGCTCGCGGAGCGCGCCGCCGCGGGAAGGGCAGGCTGCTGAGGTTTCTTTCAACAGCCTAATCGCTCGCGCATCGGGATTGGCGTTCGAACGTTGCCGAGCGACGGCGAATTGCGTCCTGGATAGTGGCCCGAGCGCCCAACCCCGCGCGGTCCGCTGTCTGTGGCGGACCCATCATGCGTCGTTCTTAGTACGAACAAGCCACGCCGGCGGTCTCGAAAGACGTTTCTTCTTCGCCGAAAACCGAATCGAGCAGCTGATCGATCGCTTCGAGCAATTCCCCCCGCGGACGTTCGACTTCGGCATTGGCGCCGGCGCATACGCGCAGCGCAAGGCCGCCGTCGGCCGAAAGATCAGTCTCGAGCCCGAAGCAGAGATCACTGTTAACCGGGCAAGGAATTCCCGCGTTCCTGAAAACACAGGTATTGCAATCTTTAGTCATTGAACCATCCTCCACAACAAAAACTTATTTGTATTGACACGCTCGAAGTCGCTGCGCCTGCGTCGCGTCCATCGCTTACGACAGATGCACGACTTTCACGAACTTCATTCGACCGCGTCACGTTCATGACGATGTGGCTAGAGCACGGAGCATGCCGGGGCCGCACGGGGGAGATGACTTTTCCCAGATGATGGCATTGCCTTGCTTCTGACGAGATTGGCGCGAGCGTCACTATGATTTTATTCTTCTGTCCGCAGGTCAAATTGGTGGGCGCGAGTTACCCAGTGAGGCGCAGTTGGCTTGGTCTCTCTATTGCTGTTGGGACGTACCGCGTCTCCACAGCAGGTATTTGAGGGGGGAACGTTGCAAATTGGCCGCTACGAAGTTGCAGTTCCGGAACGAATTTGCCGGGTGGATGGGTGGCGCCTCGAAGACAAACGCCAAAGGTGTAGGACGCGATGGACGCAGATCAAAATTGCTTCTCAATAGGTAGTGGCGAGGAGCGCAATACTCAGTATCGCGGGCATGGCCGCCACCGTAACCCAGACATCGAATGGATCAGCATCGCCGAATTGGCGATCGCAACCGAGGCTGTCGAGGCGATGGTCGGGCGCTCACCGCAGCTGCGGACGGTGTTCGCCGCGATTGAACGCCTAAGACCTTATCGTTCGCCAATCCTTGTCGTTGGCGAGACCGGCACCGGCAAGGAGCTGGTGGCACGCGCGCTCCACGCGCGCGGGCCTTACGCCAAAGGTCCGTTCGTGGTCTTCAACTGTTGCAATCTGGTTGACACGCTGGCCGAGTCTCAGCTCTTCGGACACGTGAAAGGGGCCTTCACCGACGCCAGCCAGGAATCGCAGGGATGCTTTCGCGCGGCAAACGGCGGAACGTTGATGCTCGATGAGGTCGGCGATCTGCCGCTGACTCTGCAGGGCAAGCTGCTGCGAGCGGTGGAGACCCTCGAGATTCAGCCGGTCGGCTCGGCGCAAACCTATAGAGTCGATCTGCGGCTCGTCGCCGCGACCAATCGCGACTTGGGCGCGATGGTCAAAGCGAGCCAGTTCCGCGCCGATCTATATTATCGCCTGAACACCGCGGCCATCTCTTTCACGCCACTGCGCGAGCGCAGTTCCGATATCGAGGTCCTGCTGGCCCATTTCGTCATGCGCTATAACCGCGAGTTGGGCAAACGGATCGAATGGATATCGGCGCGCGCGCTGGCGGCGCTGCAGCAGCATGCCTGGCCGGGAAATGTGCGCGAACTCGCTCATCTGACCGAGAACGCAGTCCTGATGGCGCCGGACGAAGGTATCGATCTGGAAGACCTCACGGGGATCCAACCTGAAGTTGCGCCAGAGCCTGAATGCGCCGGTACAGTGGACATGTGCGTTGAACCAGAACCCTCGATACTTCGGCAAAATCCGCGGCTCGAGCCGTCGACGCTGAAATCGATCGTCAAAGATGCGCTGCTCGACGCGCTGCACAAGACCGGCGGTAATCGACGGCGCGCGGCGCAGGTATTGGGCGTGTCGCGCTCGACTTTTTACCGGATGCTCGCCAATCACGGCGTATCGCTGAGCGCCTTCGACCTGGCGTCGTCGACGCACGCGCACCCGTGGCCGCCGATGACGCATTAGGGTTCGGACTCCCCATCCCCTGGCCAGACGCTGCGTGATCGCGTTTGAAATCTGACGAGCCGCGGGAATCGGTGGTTTGCGATTCATGCTGGCGCACAGGCGCTTTTAGCCGATCTCCGCCGATGCCAGGTCGAATCCTCCCGCCTGCGTTGCACACGCGCAACAACGACCCGACAGGCAAAGCGATTTCCTTTCCACTACAGAACGCGGGCGCGCCGCGTCGGAGAGCCGCAGTTTGTGAATAGAGTTCGGCAGCCGGAAACGAAATCGGCGCGGCCGAAAAAAAGCCAGAAAAGGAGAGGAATATGGCTTTAAGTATTATCACCAACACGGCGGCGCAGCTCGCAGCGA
>DATJOQ010000195.1:0-19695 GCA_035506935.1 Binataceae bacterium (SeqCode)
AACCTCCCTGGACGCGCATCCGCACCAGTCCGTTGCCTTCGCCCTCGGCCTCGCGGACCCGTGCGTCGCTGCTCCTGAACGCCGGTTTGATTCGCGGCTTGGCGTTATCCTTGTGCAGCTTGTATTCGACCGAATCGACCAGCGCCTGCCAGCTCGCCTCGATCACGTTGTTGGAAACCCCGACCGTCCCCCAATGGCGCTTGCCGTCGGTCGAGTCTATCAGCACTCGCACACGCGCCCCGGTGCCCGCGCCGTTGTCCAGCACGCGCACCTTGTAATCGACCAACTGCATCGCGCCCAGCCCGGGATAATACGGCACCAGCGCCTCGCGCAGCGCCGAATCCAGCGCGTTCACCGGCCCATTGCCGATCGCCGACGTGCGGCTCCGCCGTCCGTCGGGCCCTTCGAGCACCACTACCGCCTCGCTGAACGGCGCCTGGTCCTCGTGCCACTTGTCGTCGAACACCCTGAAACTGACGAAGCGGAAATGCTCGCGCTCGAGTCCGAGTGCACGCAGCATCACCAGTTCGAAGGAAGCGTCGGCGCCGTCGAAGACATATCCGATCGCTTCCAGGCGTTTTAATTCTTCGAGCAGCGGACCGATCTTTTCGTCTTTCGGATCGAGCGCGATCCCGAACTCCTTGGCCTTGTAAATGATATTGGCCTGACCCGCGAGTTCCGACAGCAGCACGCGCCGATCGTTGCCGGTGAGCTGCGGATCGATATGTTCGTAGGTGCGGGTGTTGCGCTGGATGCCCGAGACGTGGAGTCCGCCCTTATGCGCAAACGCGCTCCGCCCGACGTAGGGCTGTCGCGGCGAGGGCGTGATATTGGCCAGCTCGTAGACCAGCGCGGAGAGGTCGCTCAGCTTCTTGAGCCTGGCGGCCGGAATGCAGTGATATCCGAGCTTGAGCTGAAGGTTGGCGATCACCGAGATCAGATTCGCGTTGCCGCATCGCTCGCCAAGGCCATTGATCGTACCCTGCACCATCGAAGCGCCGCTGCGCACCGCGGAAAGCGAATTCGCCACGGCGGATTCAGTATCGTTATGGCAGTGGATCCCGATCGCGCATTTGACGGTCTCGCACGCCGCCCGCACGCCGGCCTCGATCTCGTGAGGCAGCCTGCCGCCGTTGGTGTCGCACAGTGAAATGGAATCAACACCGGCGTCGTCCGCAGCCTTGAGGCATGCCAGCGCGTAATCGCGATTAAAAGAAAAGCCGTCGAAGAAATGCTCGGCGTCGAAGATCACCTCGTCGACCCGTTTCTTGAGGAAAGCAATCGTGTCGTTGAGAATTTCCAGGTTGGCCTGGTTGGAGATCCGAAGCGCCTCCCTGACGTGGAGATCCCAGGTCTTGCCGACCACCGTCGCGACCGGAGTATCGGCGCGCAGCATCAGCTCGAGGTTGCGATCGTCGGCGGGACGCACGTTGGCGCGCCGAGTCGAGCCGAAAGCCGCTATCTTAGCGTGCCGCAGCTTGAGCTTCTTGACCGCGATGAAGAAGGCTGCGTCGCGCTCGTTCGAACCTGGCCATCCGCCCTCGATATAGTCGAACCCCATGTCGTCGAGCCGCTCGGCAATCTTGAGCTTATCGGTTAGCCCAAGCGAAACGTCCTCGGATTGGCATCCGTCGCGCAGAGTGGTGTCGTAGATGTGAATTTTTTTTGAGACCGCCATCGCTACAAACCTTTGGCCGCCCCCGGAGCAGTGTCTTCGGGGAAGAACGCGTCGTGCAACGCCCGCATCGCGAGCTCACCATACTTGCTGTTCACCACCACCGACACTTTGATCTCGGAGGTAGCAATCATCTCGATATTGATCCGTTCCGCCGCCAGCACTTCGAACATCCGCGCCGCTACGCCCGCGTGGCTCCGCATCCCGCAACCCACCACTGAAACCTTGGCCACCTGATCCTCATGGCGAACGCCGCGCGCACCAATCTGATTGGCGATCTCGGTGACCATCTGCAGCGCGCGCGCGAGATCGGCATAGGGCACGGTGAAGGTCATGTCGGTGCGGCCGTCAGCGCTGGCGTTCTGGATAATCATGTCGACCACAATTCCGGCGCGTGCGATCGGAACGAAAATCTTGGCCGCCAATCCCGGACGATCTTCGACGCCCGTGAGCGTAATCTTGCTTTCGTTCTGGTCGAGCGTCACGCCCGAGACCAGCACTGCTTCCATCGATTGATCTTCTTGTACCACCCAGGTTCCCCCAGCGACGCCGAAACTCGATCTCACCACCAGCGGCACGTTGTAGCGCTTGGCCAATTCGACCGAGCGCAACTGCAGCACCTTGGCGCCCAAGCCCGCCAGCTCGGACATTTCGTCATACGAAATACGTTCGAGCTTGCGTGCGCGCGGACACAGGTTGGGATCGGCGGTATAGACCCCCTCGACGTCGGTATTAATTTCGCAAAGGTCCGCTCTGAGTGCCGCCGCCAGCGCAACTGCGGTCAAGTCGGAAGCGCCGCGCCCGAGTGTGGTCACATCGCCGCTGGCATCAACGCCCTGATAGCCGGCCACGACCACGATATTACCGTCTTCCAAAGCCTGCAACACGCGCGCGCCGTCAATCGATTTGATGCGTGCGCGGCCGTGGTTGGAGTCGGTTTCGATGCGCAGCTGATGAGCCAAAAAAGATACAGCGGGATGGCCCAGCCCCTGCAGGCAGATCGCCAGCAGCGCACACGAGACCTGCTCGCCGGTCGCGACCAAAACGTCAGTCTCGCGCGGATCCGGCGTCGAGCTGAGCTCGGAAGCGAGCTTGAACAGGCGATTGGTCTCACCCGCCATCGCGGACACGACCACCACTACCTGGTCGCCCTTGGCGCGCGACGCGAGCGCGCGTTGCGCGACCAGGCGGATACGTTCGATCGAGCCGACCGAAGTACCGCCGTATTTCTGAACAATCAAGGACACCGTCAAACTCCCCTAGCCGGAGTAAATCTTAAAACCTTAAGTATTAATTGAAATCGCGCGCCAATCCAGATGCCGGGAAATACGGTTTACGCCTTGATTTTTAAGAAGTGAGGCGCGGATCGATAAGCGTGTCTTAACTCTTCAATAACGTGACGCGCAGCCCGGGAACCCGCGGAAAACTCCGTTCGTCGCAGGTGATCACCATCAAGTCCCACGCTAATGCGGTCGCGCTGATCATAGAATCCAGCTCGCCGTGAATCGTACGGGAGCGACGGGAGATATCATGCATATGGGCTCGCCTCCTCGCTCGACTACAAACGTGTCGCCCTTGTAATAGACGCGATTGATCAAGTCGGAAAAGTTGCGAGCGGCTTCGGTGGCAGAGATTTTAGAGCGAGACGCAGACATAAAACTGATTATCCGAATCAGATTACGAAGGCAAAGCGTTCCCGCAAACTAAACAGTGCTTCGACCGCTCTCGCGCGTGGCCTTCACGACACCTACCGCCAGAAGAATCAGCAGCGGCCAGCCGAGCACACCGACGGCCGTGATACCCGGCAGATGAGCGTATGCGGGGTTAATCGCGGCTAGTGCGCGCGCCGCAAATATCAACGAGGCGAGGATAAGTGCCGTCCGGAATATAGTACGCGTCGCTTCTGTGGTGGCTTTCTTGTAAAGCCACGCCGTCCAGGCGACCAGGAAGAGATGTGCAATCAGGTCAATAGCATCTAAATGATGCTGTGATGCACATTATGAATCAAGCGCTACAGATTCCAGCCGTCGCTTAAGTTGCTCGATTATTGCGATATAGCGGTCATCGCGCGCGGTGACCTCGATCGTTCGCAGATTGGCGCCAGCGTAGCTAATTCGGATCGACAAGCAACTGAGTTCGTCAACTTCGCGCAGGCGATCGAACCATTCGACCGCCGCAACACCCGACGAGAACAGGTATTCGCGCAAGCCAAGATCGTCGAGACCCGCCTCCTCCAGTCGATACAAATCGATATGGTAGAGCTGCATGCGGCCGCGATGCTCCTGGATCATGGTGAAGGTCGGGCTCAGGATATCTTCTTCGCGAAGGTTGAGGCCGCGCGCCAACCCCTTGATGAAGCAGGTCTTGCCCACACCCAAGTCGCCGGTGAAGCCGAGCAACTCGCCGCCTTGAAGCATCGAGGCAAGCCGCCGTCCCCAGGCCTTGGTCTCGCGGCTCGACGAACTATGTAAAATGAGCGTCATCACGGTGCTATTTCACGCAATCAGGGCTGCCAGAGCAGCCGGCAATTCTTCAATCAGGTCACCAGTAATATAGCCGATTTCACCCCGTCTGCGCGCCACCCTGTCCGCGGCGTCCCCGTGGATAAAAACCCCCAGCGCGAGCGCGTCGAGCGGCTTCATCCGCTGGCCAAGCAACGCCGCGACCATCCCCGACAACGCATCGCCCATACCCGGCGTGCCCATCCCGGGATTACCGGTCGAATTAATATAGATCTCACCGCCAGGCCCGGTAATCACCGAGTTCGCGCCTTTGAGCAAAACGAATCCGTGGGTGCGCTCGCTCAAGGTACGCGCGGCGGTGATGCGATCGGCGTTGACTTCGGCGGTGGAAGATTTCAGCAGCCGCGCCATCTCGCCAGGATGGGGCGTCATAACCACCGGGCCCTGCGCGCGACTGGCGATCTGACAATCGAGTTCGGCTAGCGCGTTGAGACCGTCGGCGTCGATCAGCAGCGGCCGCTCGGGACTCGCTGCCCTTTCAATCAGGAAAGCAATCAGCTGTTTGGTATCGTCGCTGAGGCCGATACCCGGCCCGACCGCGATCGCGTCCTTTCCCTCGATTAGCTCGTTTAACTGCGCGATAGTTCGCACAGCGTCGAAGTGGCCGTCGCTATCGGGCATCGGTTCGGTCATGATTTCAGCCTGGCCGCCAGCGACGATCGTGGCCACCGATTCAGGAATCGCGACCGTGACCAGACCGGCACCCATCCGCAACGCTCCGCGCGCGGAGAGCAGCGGCGCCCCGCCTTTTCCCCGCGAGCCCGCGATCACCATCGTATGGCCGAACATGCCCTTATGCGAATTGGCACCGCGCCGGCGGACGAGCGGCCGCACATCCGAAGGTTCCAGCCATCGGCCGCGCGGCGCGATCTCGTCGACCGCCGCGGGAGCAAAGCCGATGTCCGCGATTTCCAAATCGCCGCGCACCCCCGCTCCCGGATAGCTCATGTGCCCGAACTTGGCCAGGCCGAAGGTCACGGTGAGCGCCGCCTTGACCGCATCGCCCATGATAGCGCCGCTGTCGGAGTTCACGCCGGACGCGATATCGACGGCTGCAACCGGCGTGTTGGACGCGTTGATCAATTCGATTGCGCGACGCGGCAGACCCGCGACCGCGGCATTCAGGCCGGTGCCGAAAATCGCATCCACGATAACGCCCACCGATTCGGCGAAGATCGCGGCGAGCGCTTGCTCGTCGGCAACCTCAATCACCTCGCCGCCGGCGTCGACAAACTCGCGACACGCGCGAGAGGCGTCGCCCTTGAGATCCGCGATACGAGCGAGCAGAACGGCGCGGACTTGCGCTCCGCTATCGCGAAGCGCCCGCGCCGCGACCATCCCGTCGCCGCCGTTATTGCCTTTGCCGGCGATCACCAGCACGCGCGCCTTTGGCCAGCGATTCGAGACCGCGCGCGCGACCGCCTTGCCCGCGCGGCTCATCAGCGTATACGACGGGACGCCGAAGTTGTCTTGCGTCAGTCGATCGAGGCGGCGGCTTTCATCGGCGCTGAGCAGTTTCACGGAAATATCTTATCAAAGGTAACGCGCCCGCGCGGCATGGAAGCAGATGGGCACCGGCTGCTTCAGCGGCGGGATAGCGCCACGCGCTTCGTGTGTGGCGCTATCCCGCTCGCTAATAGCACACGCATCTCGCGCACCGCCCGCTCCATCCCCACCATCACCGCACGCGCGATGATCGCGTGACCGATATGCAGCCACTGAAGCCCGGGAATCGACACGATCGGACCGACGTTGCGGTAATTGAGCCCATGACCGGCATTGGCTTTGAGCTTGAGCGCGCGCGCCATTGTCACCGCGTCGCGGATTCGCTCGAGCTCCATCTTCGCCGACGGATCGAGATGCTGCTCTGTTACCAGGCTCGTGCGACCGGGCCTCTGTTGCTCGCATAGGTCGGCGTAGGTTCCGGTATGAAGTTCAACGTAGGCCGCGCCGAGCTCCGATGCCGCGCGTATCTGAATGGGATCCGGCTCGATAAACAAGCTGACAGCGATCCGCGCTGCGCGAAGCCGCGTGATCATCGGCCGCAGCCGATCGCTGAGACCCGCAGCGTCGAGGCCGCCCTCAGTGGTCAGTTCCTGGCGGCGCTCAGGCACAATACAGACTTCGTTCGGCTTGATCCTGAGCGCAAGCTCGAGCATCGCGTCGGTCGGCGCGAGCTCCTGATTCAGATGAATCTTGATTGCTTCGCGGATACGAATCAGGTCCGCGTCTTGAACGTGGCGGCGATCTTCACGCACATGGAGAGTGATAGCGTCGGCGCCGGCTTTGGCCGCGGCCAGCGCCGCTTCCAACGGATCGGGATAGCCGACGTGGCGCGCCTGGCGCAGCGTGGCCACATGATCGACGTTCACTCCCAGCCGCAGCATCGAACTACGGCTGAGCTCCGACGCGCTTCGAGATCGCAGCGCAAACGTCATGGGCGAGCGCGTTGATCTCAGATACGTCTTCTCCTTCGATCATCACGCGCGCCAGCATCTCAGTACCGGAGTAGCGCACCAGCAATCGTCCAGCGTCGCCCAGTCGTGCTTCCACTGACTGGATAAGGCTCATCACCTCGGGCATCTGATTAAACGGGATGCGCTCGCTGACGCGAACGTTCTCGAGCACTTGCGGCATCCGTTCCATCACGCGCAGGTCCGCGAGACTCTTCCCGCTTTCAACCATATGGCCGAGCATCAGCAGGCTGGTTATCAGGCCGTCGCCGGTGGTCGAATGGTCCATGAAAATCACGTGGCCGGATTGCTCGCCGCCGAGATTGTAGGAATGCGTGCGCATCTCGCGAGCCACCGCAGGATCGCCAACCTCGGTGCGCACCAGGCGCACGCCGGCCCGCGCCAGCGAACGCTGGAGACCGAAGTTGCTCATCACGGTTGCGACGACGGTATTGGCAGCGAGCTTGCCCTCACGTGCCATCTTGCGCCCCATCATCGCCATCACGTCGTCGCCGTCGTAAATGTTTCCGCTAGCGTCGCACAGGATTGCGCGATCGGCGTCGCCGTCAAGCGCGATACCGACGTCGGCCCGCTCGCGCTTCACGACCTGGCATAATCGGTCGGTGTGGAGGGCGCCGCAATCCAGATTGATATTCTTGCCGTCGGGATCGACGCTCAACGCGATAACATCGGCGCCGAGCTCTTCGAGCACCTCCGGTCCAACCTTGTATGCCGCCCCGTTGGCGCAGTCGATCACTACTTTCAGTCCGTCGAGCACGAGGTGCCGCGGCAAACAGGCCTTGAGGAAGATCAGATAACGGCCGATCGCATCGTCGATTCGCGCCGCCTTGCCAATTTCCTCGGCGGTTGGGCGCAGATGGCCGATCGCGCCGGCGTCGAAAACCAGATCTTCGATCTGGCGTTCGATCGGATCGTCGAGCTTGAATCCTTCGCGCGAGAAAAACTTGATACCGTTGTCCTGGAAGGGATTGTGCGAGGCGGAGATAACCACGCCGGCGTCGGCGCGCATGCTGCGCGTGAGGAAAGCGATCGCCGGGGTCGGCAAGGGGCCCACCAGCAGCACGTCGGCGCCCATCGAGCAGATTCCCGACGCCATCGCGGTCTCCAGCATGTAGCCTGAGAGCCGTGTGTCCTTGCCGATCAGAATGCGATGGTGGCGGCCGGGAGCGTTCTTGAAGACGTAAGCCAGGGCACGGCCGAGCTTCAGCGCGATCTCCGAGGTGATAGGGTCAACATTGGCAATTCCGCGAACTCCGTCGGTCCCAAACAGCTTGCGCTTATCGTCTGTCATGCGAGCGTTATCAACCCGATTGTCTCTTCTTTAATAAAAGCAGTTTAGCTTTAAGCGGAGTTTGGTGCACCAATTCAATCCCTTGCGACAGATCGACCTGCACCGGCACTTCATGCAAGCCCGGTTCGGTACCGCGCGCATCGACGTAGACCGACTTACTGAGGTTTAACGCGGAAAGCTTCAGCGCCGGGCCGCGCACGATCACGTCGGCCTGGCGCGGATCGACGCTGGATTTATAGTCGGTGTCGCGAACCTGGATCTGAACCGCGCGAAAGCGCCGATCTTCGATCACTTCCTTGATTCTTACCGTCGCGCTCACCTGCTCCGCCGACACTCGCAACCATCCCGGCGTTATCAGATTAACCGTACGCGCCACATCAGCCGACGCACCCGCGATGTCCAGCGGCGCGGTTCCCACCTCTTCCATCTGTCTGATATCCCGCAGCGGGCCGGTGATTTTAATCATCGGCGGGTTAACCTCCAAACCGGCAACCGTGTAGCCCTTGGCGACAGTACCCGAGGTATTGAGATGCACCGGCAGCTCCCGACTGGCGAGTTGATCGACGTCCAACCTGATTTGCGCCGGTGAGATACGCAAGATGCGCGTTTGATGGGGAAGGTCAAAACGGTCGGGGCCGATATTGAAATCCGCCTCCCCGGGAGAAACTCCAGCCAGGTCGAGCCGCAAGGTCAGGCGATCGGGATCAAGCAAAGATAACAACGTTGCAGGCCCCGAAATCGTGAGATCGACAAAATCGGGGCGCGTGTTCACTACCATCAGGCCCGATGGCAGATGACGGTAAACAACCGGGATGCGCAGCGAGACTTCGTCGTCACGCTGGCCGACGTTGACGAACATCCACAGGCCGATCGCGAGCATCAGGGCCACGATGCGGAGCCCAAGGTTTCGCCTCAGCGTCTGCCTGAACTTCACCCACTGCATATGCTGACTTCAGCGCCAGGGGTCCACATGCTATCGCTATGCTGCGTGCAACTTCTGCAGCGTTGCGCGCAATGCGGACGGCTCCAAGCCGCGGCTGAGACTTCCACCCTGAGCCAAGGATATCGTGCCGTCCTGCTCCGAGACCACAATCACGACGGCGTCGCTTTCTTCCGTAAGGCCGATCGCCGCGCGATGGCGCGTGCCGAGCGCGCGGCTCACATTGGGGCTCGCCGACAGCGGGAGCAGACAGGCAGCGGCCAGGACCTGGGGACCTTTCACGATAACCGCGCCGTCGTGCAGCGGGGAGCCGGGCATGAAAATAGTCTCGAGCAACTCGGCTGAAACTTGGCCGTCGATCCTGCGCCCCGCCTCGATATATTCGTTCAGGCCGACTTCCTGCTCGAGTGCGATAAGACCGCCGATACGATGCGCCGAGAGCCAGGTCGCGGCCTGGGTGAGTTGCTCCGCTATCGCTTCGCCGCTGGTCCTGAGGCCGAAGAATTGAAAAAACTGGCCCGAGCCGACCCGGATTAGCGCACGGCGAATGTCGGTCTGGAAGATCACCACCAGGATCAGAATCAACGAGCCGAGAAAACTGTTCAGTAGCCAGTTGAGCGTGAACAATCCAAGGATTTGGGAGGTGATATACACTACGCCGAGGATCAGCAGCCCCACCACCATCTGCACCGCGCGCGTGCCGCGAATCAGCAGCCCGATCCGATAGATGACGAAGGCGACGATCAGGATGTCCAGCACATCCTGCCATCGCAGGCGCGGTATCGTGCCAAAGTACGGATGCATCTGCTTACATTCTTACCTGGATGCGCGCTCGGTCACGCGCATAAAGTGGCCGCAATCCTCGCTCACGTCGTTCCCGATACTCGGGCGAAAGTCGCTCGGATCGAACCACACGGCTTGCGGCGATGCGCAATTCCCCTACGTCCGAGCTGCTGCGTGACTAATCCGCCGACCGCGACAAAGCGGACACCATCCGTGCCACCGCCCTCATCGGCTGCGGATCGTGGACTCGCACAATTGAGGCGCCCGCGGCTATCGCCAGGGCCACCGCCGCCGCCGTTCCGAAAAGCACCTCCACCTCGGCTGTCCCTGAGATCTTACGCACGAAACTCTTGCGCGATACGCCCACTAATACCGGATACCCCAGCTTGCGCAAGCGCGGCAAGGCGTTGAGCAGTTGAAGATTATGATGCGCCGTCTTGGCGAAACCAATACCAGGGTCGACGACGATGCGAGAACCAGCGATTCCGGCTTTCGCCGCCGCGCGGGCACGAGCACCGAGGTATCTGCAAACTTCATCCACCACGTCGTGATAGCGCCTAAACCGCATCATGGTCGCCGGCGTTCCCCGCATATGCATCAGGATTATCGCCGCGCGCGCCCGCGCGACGGTTTCCGCCATCGCAGGATCAAACTCCATCGCGCTGACGTCGTTTACGATCGTCGCGCCCTCGGCGAGCGCCGCGCGCGCGACCGCGGCCTTGCGCGTGTCGATCGATATCGGCCGGCCGAGCTTCCCGTTAAGCGCACGGATCACCGGCAGCACGCGGCTAAGCTCTTCTTCGACCGGCACTTCCAGCGCGCCCGGACGGGTAGATTCGCCGCCGATATCGATTATATCAGCCCCCATCCGCACCAATTCGTGTGCGCGCGCCAGCGCGGCCCTGGGGTTTAAGTAACGGCTCCCGTCCGAGAAGGAGTCGGGCGTAACGTTGAGGATGCCCATCACGGCCGGGAAACGGACTACAACGCCGTCGGTCAGTCCAAGTTCCCGCCGAACTTTGCGGTTAGGTTTCAGTCGAGCGCTCTTGATCGATCGACTGGTCCTGCGATCGCTCGTCCGGGGATTCCGTCGGCAGGACGTCGTGAAATTTTGAATAGTCAATCTGCATGCGGCCGTCGGGCAAACGCGTCAGGACATCTGCGAAGCGGACACCGCACAGGATCTCTTTGGACCCGTAGGAGTGCCGCGCGTGTACTGTTTGCGAATAGGTCTCGTCCAGGCCGGTCAACGAAACCACGATCTCGTCTTCGTTGGTCAGCAACGAAGACGGCGTCGCTCTCCACAGCGGGCTCTTTTCATTGATCGGATGAATCGCGGTCCAACTCAGCGCGAACGACGGATTGCTGTTTCGCAGCAGAGAAAGATCATGCACCCTGCGCACCAGCACATTTTCGGCCGTGGTTTCGGTGCGCGTCAGCACCACGTGCACATGAGCTTCCAAGATTCGATTGTCGCGCTCGTTGGCCATCCGCACCATCAGGCTGCGGGTGCCGTCCCACGGCCCGATCACCGCGAATTTACTGAAAACAACCCGCGCCGTCGGCCGTGAGAATTTGGCAAACACCAGGCCGGTCGCGATCGCCAGTCCCAACAGGCCGATCAGTGATTCGACCGTGACCAGGACGTTAGCCAGATCAGTATGCGGCACGAGCCTGCCAAACCCGATCGTCGCCATGGTTTGGACGCTAAAGAAAAAAGCGTCGATAAACGATCCGGGGCGCGCGTTTTCTATGCTGCCGCGATCAAGCGTGTAAGCGAGTGCGAAGACGGCGTTGGCCGCCACGTAAAGCAATCCAAAAATCGCGACCAGCCTGGGCCACGAGGCTTGGAGCAGAAGCAGGTAAAGGTCGTTACCCAGCCGACGTCCGACGCCGGTTCTCACTACTACGCCAGGAGGCCAATGCGGAGGCTTGCGGTTGCCGTTGCGGCGAAGCGCCTCCCACAATTTCGAGTAGGGCCTCATTCCAACTCAGAAATATACATCCTCCGCCGATTGGCGTCAGCGCGTGACGAGTCTCACGAACGGCAGATCGCCCGCGGCCTCCAAACGGCCACCGGGGCGCGGTAATGGGGCTTGGCGAGATGTCTCCGCTCAGGCCAGTACGGGTTTGGGAGGAAGCCCCGGAAGTGGCTCTTCTTCTTCCACTTTCTTGGGCCGTTCCTTGGCGACTTCGGGAGAACGCGGCTTGGACTCGATTGACGGCGGCTGGCTGGCCGGCAGCGCCCTGCCCTCACGATACGCGGTCACGATAGCTTCCACTTCGGAGCCGTCGAGAACTTCCTTCTCCAACAGACGCTCGGCGAGCGCGTGCAGCAGAGGCAGCCCGTCCGAGAGCAGGCTTCGCGCCTTATCGTAAGATTTCTGGATAATCCGGCGCACCTCACGATCGATTTCGATCGCGGTGTGCTCGGAGTAATCCTTCTGATGGGCGATATCGCGGCCGAGGAAAATCTGCTCTTCCTTGCGGCCGAAGGTCATCGGGCCCAGATCCTGGCTCATGCCCCACTCGCACACCATCTTATGCGCCAACTCGGTCGCCTTTTCGATATCGTCTCCGGCACCGGTGGTCATATGGCCGAACACCAGTTCTTCGGCGACCCGGCCACCGAACATCATCGCCAGCCGCGTCATCAGGTAGTCGCGCGAATAGGTATAGCGATCGTCAAGCGGCAGTTGCTGCGTGACACCGAGCGCCATGCCGCGCGGGATAATCGTGACTTTATGCACCGGATCGGCGCCCGGCAGCAGCATCGCGACTAGCGCGTGTCCCGCTTCGTGGTAAGCGGTGTTTCGCCGCTCCGCCAGCGACATCACCATCGAGCGGCGCTCGGCACCCATCATGACCTTGTCCTTGGCCAACTCGAAGTCCGACATATCGACTTTTTCTTTATTCTGCCGCGCCGCGAGCAAGGCCGCCTCGTTGACCAGATTCTCGAGGTCAGCGCCGGCGAAACCGGGGGTTCCACGCGCCAGCTTCTCTATGGATACATCGTCCGAAACCGGAACCCGGCGCGTATGCACGCGCAGGATGCCTTCGCGCCCGCGAATATCGGGCCGCGGCACCACCACGCGTCGATCGAAGCGACCGGGCCGCAGCAGCGCGGGATCAAGGACGTCGGGCCGGTTGGTGGCCGCGACCAGAATCACGCCCTCGTTGGCTTCGAAGCCGTCCATCTCGACCAGCAATTGGTTGAGCGTCTGCTCGCGCTCGTCGTGTCCGCCGCCCAAGCCGGCGCCGCGATGGCGTCCGACGGCGTCGATTTCGTCAATAAAGATGATACACGGGGCGTGCTTTTTGCCCTGGACGAAGAGATCGCGCACGCGCGAGGCGCCGACGCCGACAAACATCTCGACGAAATCCGAGCCCGAAATCGAAAAGAACGGCACCCCGGCTTCGCCCGCGATCGCGCGCGCGAGCAGGGTTTTGCCAGTACCCGGCGAGCCGACCAGCAGCACGCCCTTGGGGATTCGTCCGCCGAGCTTGGTAAAGCGCTTCGGATCTTTGAGGAACTGAATTATCTCTTCGAGCTCGTCCTTGGCCTCGTCGATTCCAGCGACGTCGGCAAAGGTCACCTTATGGGTATTTTCGTTCAGTAGTTTGGCGCGGCTCTTACCAAAAGACATCGCCTTGCCACCGCCGATCTGCATCTGGCGCATGAAGAAAATCCACACGCCCACCAGCAGCAGCATCGGGAACCATTGCACCAGCGCGACCATCCACCAGGGATCGCCGTCCTCCGGCTTGGCGGCTATTTTCACGCCCTTCTGCCGCAAAACAGTAACCAGTTCGGTGTCGCGCGGAGCGTAAGTGCGGAAATGATCGCCACTGACCGAGCGCCCGCGAATCGAGCTGCCCTGGATAGTGACTTCCGAGATCTGGCCTCGTTCGACCTGATTAAGAAAATCAGAGAAGATTATCTCCGGCTCGCGAGTCTGTTGTCTGCTGAAAAGGTTGAACAGCAGCAGGAACATCAGGCCCAGCACCAGCCAGAGAGCGATGCTGCGCGAAAACTGATTCATGCCCTACTAGACGCTAGCATGGGGCTTTTGTCGCAGGCAACCGACGGCATAGCGATCAAGCGCAAAACTCGACGTGTGTCGGGCGTGAGCAATGCGACATCGCCGCGCGCGATTCCCGGCAGCCAAGCCACCCTTTCGCCCATCACGACCACCGGGAATACGGCCCGCCGCGCCTTCGCCAGTTTGCGATCGATAAACATTCGCTTGACCTTGCGACTGCCTCGCATCCCCATTGGGATAATTCTGTCGCCCGGGACAAAGTTCCTCACCGTCAGTCCGCGCTCGAGCCGATCGCAATCGAACAACGCTTCGGACGCGGCGCACGGCACCTGTGCAGACTCGATCGAAATCAGCTCGGCGGAAAATTCCACCCCAGCGCGCTCGACCATCGTGATACCCGGAATTTTGAGAGTAACCGCGAAGTTACCCCGCTCTTGTGGAACATCATACCGCGTGAGCCGCAATTTCGCGTACTCGCGACTCGCACACCAGCCCGCACCCAAGTCCAATTGCCCGCTGGGCGAACCTTCCAGACTCAGATGTCGCATCGCTTCGACATGCGCGCGTCCGATTCTTCTCAGATCGCCCTTCACCTCGGCGATATAGCTCCGAAGAAGCGCTCGTTGCAGGGCCGGATGCAATTCACTGAAGCGCGACAGATCGAGTTCGCACGCGGCGCTTAACCTCGATTCGAGTTCGCGTCGCGCGAGCCCATCCAGCAAATCGGCGACTTCGTTCATCTCGCCAGCCAATTCAACCAGCCGGCCGCCAAGCCCGGGCGCGTAATCGCGTTCGAGCAATGGCATCAACTCATGGCGCACGCGGTTTCGCAGCATCGCTGATGAATTATTGCTGCTGTCCGAAACGAAGGTTACAACGCACGCGTCGACGTACGCGGAAATCTGCTCACGTCTCAGCCCGAGCATCGGACGAATCAGTCGTCTCGCGCCGGCCGGCCCGACCGGCGCCATCGCACAGAGCCCGGTCACTCCGGTGCCACGCAACAATCTAAGCAGCACGGTCTCGGCTTGATCGTCGCCATGATGGGCGAGCGCGATATACGCGGAGCCGATGCTTTCGGACACATTGCGCAGAAAATCATATCGCGCGTCGCGGGCGCGCTCTTCCAGATTTGCCATCGCGGGATCCAATCCTGACGCGACGCCGACGGTAAGATGGACCCCGAGTCTCGCGCATAGCTCGCGTACGAAAGCCTCGTCGCGGTCCGACTCAGCGCCGCGCAGGCGATGGTTCAGATGGGCGCATGCGAGTTGAAACCCGAAACGCTCGCGCAGATCGAGCAGCGCATGAAGCAGCGCCACCGAATCAATGCCGCCGGAGAGACCGAGCAGGATCAGGTCGTCGGGACGGAGGGCGATCCGGCTCAAGGCGCACGCGATTTCGTCGAGCACTACCGATTTGATATTCGCACCGCGCATCCTGGTAAACATATTGAATCACGCCGTGCTGTGAAAATAGCCGTCGGCAAGCCAGCACTTACGTATCCCTGTTTGTGATTCCGAGCGCGTAGCGCGAGCAATCCCGAAGAGTGGAACCCACACCGAGATTCCTCGCGCTACGCGCTCGGAAGGACAAAACGAATGGGCCTCTTGTAGCCCCGCAAGATATATCGTACGATATATCTCATGCTACTTAAGGAGATCGAATCAATGTTTGCCAGGCATCGTCATTGGGGACGCGAGCGTCACGGGCGGTCCGCTTTCTGGACCGGCGCAAGCCGCTTCTTCGGACCGGGAGAAGTGCGGCTCGCGATTCTGTCCTTGCTGGGCGACGGCCCACGCCATGGCTACGAGCTGATGAAGATGCTGGAGGAGCGCTCGGGCGGCGTTTATCGCGCGAGCGCGGGAACGATTTACCCCACGCTACAGCAGCTCGAAGACGAGGGGCTGGTGGCCGCCGAGCAGCTCGAAGGCAAGCGCGTCTATCGCATCACCGAACAGGGACGCCACACACTGCGCGAAGAAGAAGAAACCGTCGGCCGCATATGGCGGCGGGCGCGGGTATGGAACGATTGGCGCAGCGCCTTCGATCCCGACGTTGCCGAGATCATACGTCCCGCGGAACGCGTGATGAAAGCCGCGTTTCGTGCGCTGGCAGGCGGAATCGGAAGTCCCGAGCGCGCCGAGCGCATTCGTGAGATCCTGAAGCGCGCGCTGCGCGATATCGAGGACCTCGACGAGAAGTAGTTCGCGGAACGCTTCGCGCGGCTCAGCACTCTTCAGCGAATCAGTGCGGCATGCGTTCGAGCAGATTCAGGATGATCCCGATACCGGGCAGGTTAACCTCGAGATCTTCTTCCAGCGTGCGGATGAGGCGGATTCGCTCGAGCACGGTTTGATCGTAGAGCGGCTCGCTGCGGCCGCGCGATTCCTCGACCGCCGCCGGCACTAACAGTTCTTCGCGCTCCCACAAGATCAGTTGATGCTCGCTGATTCCGCAGATCGAGCATAGCGCGCGCCGGCTATAAAGCGCGCGGGTGGCGCTGGATCGTTTGCGAGGATTACTGCCACGCCTTGCCATCGCCGCTAACCCTTCAAAAGCTCCGCGCGCGGATCGGGCGCATGACCAGCCCGGCGTTTTTCAGCAAACTGCTCCATCAGCCTGCGCTCGTCTGAAGTGAGATCGGTGGGCGCCAAGACTTTGAGTTCGTAGAGCAGATCGCCGGCGGCCTCTTTGGCACGACCGGGAAGGCCGCGACCCTTGAGGCGCATCACACGACCCGTCTGGCTACCGGCCGGGATAGTCAGCGACAAGCGTCCGTCGAGCGTCGGCACGGTGACGCTAGCTCCGAGTACCGCTTCGTAATCCCACACCGGAAGCTGGCATCTGAGATCGCGGCCGGAGATCGTAAACACACGATGCGGTTCGAGGTGCACGACCACATAGAGATCGCCGTTTAAGTCTTTGCGCGGAGCACGGCCGCCCTGTCCGGCCAGGCGCATCCGCGTACCCTCGATCACGCCGGCGGGAATCGTAACTTCGATCTTGCGCCGATTCTCCAGCACGCCGCGCCCGCCGCACTTCGGGCATTCCTGCGCGGTGCGAATCACGCGCTTGTTGCCCGCGCGCTCCTCTTTGAGAATCATGCCGCTGCCGTTGCACTGGTCGCATTCGTCCTGCGCGACCAGGTCCAGCCGCCGCTTCGCGCCGTGCATCGCCTCTTCGAGCGTGACCGCGACCTCGACTTCCATGTCCGGCGCACGCTCGGGCTCCGAGCGATAGCTGAAGCCGCCGAAACCTCCGCCGGGCGAGCGGCCCGCGCCCATACCGGCAGCGCCGCCGCGGCCGAAGAAACTTTCGAAAAAGTCGCTGAAGTCGCCTGCGTCCGGCCCCGCTCCCGCGCCAGCACCGGCGCCCTGCCACGCGTAACGACGGCGCATCTCTTCTTCGGGCGCGCCGCGCTCCCAATCGGCCCCGAGCAGGTCGTATTTCTTGCGCTTCTCGGGATCGCTCAGGACCTGATAGGCCTCGTTGACCTGCTTGAACGTGGCCTCGGCTTCTTTGTTGTTGGGATTGACGTCGGGATGGTACTTGCGCGCAAGCCGCCGATAGGCGGACTTGATATCGGCCTCGGAAGCGTTGCGCTCAACGCCGAGGGTCTTGTAGTAGTCGCGGAATTCCATGGCGCGCTGGCGCTAGGGTCTAAGATGCGCACGAATAGCGCCGCGCGCAACTGTCCGCAGCGGCGAATCGCAGCTCAAGAACACGCATCAGCGCGATTGCACCGCGGTCGAGCGCGACGACGACTCGCGCAGCCGCTCGAGCGCGGCCTCCATCTCCTGGCACTCGCTTTCCAGGCGCGCCTGGCGATTTCCGATAAACAGCACATAGAGCAGGATACCAGCAAAGATCAGACTGTAAGCGGCAAACAGATAGCCGAGATTCGTCATGCTCTTCCACCTTCCTCGGCCGCCCGCCAAAGCGCCACTTCGCGCTTGAGACTGTTGAGCCGCGTGTTCAGCCTGAGTGTTTTGAAGCGCAATCCGAGCAACCATACGAACAGGAGCGTGAACGCCGCCATCGACATCAGCAGCGCCGCCACCATCCGCGGGTCCTGCAGGCCGTGCTCGTTTTGACGCGTCAGCAGCACCGCGGGATGAATCGTGCGCCAAAGGCGCACCGAGACGATAATCAGCGGCACGTCGAGCGCGCCGAAGATTCCCACCACCGCGGCGAAGCGCGCGACCTGCGGCGTGTCGCCGCCGAACGCGCGCAGCATCAGGTAGCCCGCGTATATCAGCCACAAAATGAAGGTCGTGGTCAGGCGCGAATCCCACGTCCACCACGTGCCCCAGATCGGCTTGGCCCAGATTGATCCGGTTACCAGCACCAGCGTGCAGAAGACCATCCCGATCTCGGCCGCGGCGTATTCGAGATCGTCCCAGATCTGATTACCGAGCCAGAGATAGAGCGCGCCGGCGATCGCCACTAATCCGAACGCGCAGAAGGTCACCATCGCGCATGGCACGTGGAAATAGAAAATCCGCTGCACCGTGCCCTGCTCGGCTTCGGTCGGCGCATTGATCAGTGACATCCAGATCGCGGCGATCATGGTCGCGAGCGTCATCCCTGCAACTGCCAGCCGCCAAGCGCTTTTCATCGCGTCAATCCTCAACCACGACGTATTCGAAAAGCAGATAGCCAGCGACCACGAACAGCACGTCGAAGGCGATCATGATTTTGAGCCACATCGCCATTTCGCTTATCGCCGCGCCGGCCAGCGCCGCGGAGCTCGCCTTGACTCCGGCGATAAGCGCGGGGACGAACACCGGCACCACCAGCACCGGCAGCAGCAGATCGCCCGCGCGGGTGCGGCTGGTAATCGCGGCCAGCAGGGTGCTGATCGCGGCAAAGCCCAAACCACCGAGCATCACGGTCGGCAGCAGCCGCGCCAACCTGATACCGAAATCCAGATTGAAAAACAGCATCAGCAGGATTATCGAAGCCGCTTCCGCAACCATCATGAAGATGAAAGCGGCGGCGAGCTTGGCCGCATAGATCTGCGCGCAATCGATCGGGCTCAGCAACAGACCGAGCATGCAGCCGTTCTCGCGCTCGGCGATCAGCGCCCGGCTGGAACCCAGCATCCCGGCAAAAATCATCGCGATCCACAATGCTCCCGCCGCGAGGTCCGCGGAATGACCCTCCGCGGGATTAAACGCGAGCACCAGCACCAGCAGGATCAGCATCGAGAGCGCTATCAGCGTGATCGTGCTTTCGCCGGTGCGCAGCTCGAGTTTCAGGTCCTTTCGCAGAAGCGTACTGAACGCGGCCATCGTTCATCCCGCCGACATCGAGCGCAGACGCTCGTGCCGAGCCTCGGCTCCTAACGCAGCCAGCCGCCCCTGGACGAGTTCCAGCGTGGTAAACTGCAATCCCCCGAGTTCGAGCGGCGCGTGCGCTGTGATCAGCACGGCGCAACGGTGCGCGATGGCCTGCTTGATCAAATCCGTCACGATCGCGACACCGTCGCTATCGAGTGCGGCGAAGGGCTCGTCGAGCAGCAGCAGCTCCGGCTCGGGCAGCATCGCGCGCGCGAGCGCGAGGCGCTGTTCCATCCCGCGCGAGAAGCTGCGCACGCGCTTGTCGGCGGCACCGGATAAGCCCATCCGTTCGAGCCAGCGCGAAGCCAACGAAGCCGGCGACGGCATCGCGTAAAGCTCGGCATAGAATTCCAAGTTCTCGCGCGCGGTGAGATTCGGATAGAGCATGCTCTGATGCGTCAGCACGCCGACCCGTCCGGCGCTGGCGCGGTGATGGCGGCTGTCGAGTCCGAACAGCATCGCTTCACCGCTGGTGGGCGCAGCCAGCCCGCACAAAACCTTGAGCAGGGTCGATTTGCCCACGCCATTGCGGCCGATAATTATGACTCCTTCGCCTGGCGCGACCTTCAAACTCACGCCGGAAAAGATTGGCGTCACGTCGAAAAGTTTCGCGAGCGCACGC
>DATJOQ010000196.1:0-3442 GCA_035506935.1 Binataceae bacterium (SeqCode)
ATCACAATTTCGTCGCCGGGCTGAAGTCGCGGGCGCGCGAAACTCTGCGCGACCAGGTTCAACGCTTCGGTCGCGTTGCGCACGAAGATTATCTCGCTCGGATCGGCATAGCCGATAAACCGCGCCACTCGCTCGCGCGCCGACTCGTAAAGCTCGGTCGCCTGCTCGGCCAGCGTATGCACCGAGCGATGCACGTTGGAGTTGGACAGCTCGTAGTAATTCTTTACCGCATCGATAACCGCACGCGGTTTGTGCGACGTGGCGGCGTTATCGAGATAGACCAGCGGATTTCGCCCCGTCCATCGTTCAAAGATCGGGAAATCGCGCCGAATCGATTTAGTATCAAGTCCCATTACTCAGTCACTAGTCAGTTTCCCAACAACTGAAGCAGCGGCCTTATGCCGCCGCATGAATTGCTCCCTTTTTGTCGCGCAACGGGATTCCGCTGCGACGGTTCTTAACCGTGTACAGCTCCGCCAGCACCGCCAGTGCGATTTCCTCGGGAGCTTCGGCGCCGATATCCAGCCCTACCGGCGTTCTGATCTCTGCCTCTTTTTCGGCCTGAACCTTTAATCCCTGCTTCTTCAGCTCGTCCAGCATCTGCTCGGTGCGCGCCCTTGGCCCCAATGCGCCGATATAGGCGATCTCAACCGGAGCGGTCAGGATCTGTCCCAGGATCGTGCGATCTTTCTGATAATTGTGCGTCATCAGGATGATCGCGGTCTCGCCCTCGATTGGAACCTTCTGCAGAAATTCCTCCGCCTGCGCACAGATAACCTGATCGGCCTGCGGAAAACGATCGTGGCTGGCGAATTTCGGCCGGCTGTCGACCAGGGTAACCGTCATGCCCACGTCGTGTGCGAGCTTGACCAACGGAATCGCGTCATGGCCGCCGCCGACCACCAATAGATGCATCGGCGGCACCAGCGCATCGATAAAAACTTCAAACGAAATCGTTCCCTGCTCGACGGTAATTTTGCGCGACGGGCGTATGGTTTCCTCTTTCAGGATCGAACGCGCGCGCTGACTGAGCGTCGCCTCGAGCGCGGGCAGACCGAGACTGCCGACGATCCGGCCGTCCGGCTCCACGATTGTCCGCCGCAGGCTCGAAAGCCGCTTGCCGCCTTCGGTAAGCACCGTGGCTACTGCGCAGCGTCTACCCTTTTTGACCCTGGTCAGAATCTCTTCGAACAGCGCGCGGCCGGCCGGTTCGCGCCACCACTGCAGCGGCTCGATCAACACCTCAACCGTGCCATTGCATCCCAAACCGAGGCCCCACACTTTTTCGTTCTCGGAGCTCGTATCGTAGCTCACGAGCTGCGGCTGATTGTTTTCGACTACTTCGAGCGAAACTTCGGCGATATCGCCTTCGAGGCATCCGCCGCTGACCGAGCCCACCACTTCGCCGTCTTTGCGGCAGAGCATCTTTGCTCCTTCGCGCCGGTAGGTTGAGCCGGTGGTTCGCGTGATCGTCACCAAAGCGCCGCCTTCCTGCCCTAACACGCGCCTCATCTCGTTGATTATCTCTCGCATTACCTATTCGCTCTCGGGAACATACACTCCGTGTGAGTAATCAGATTGCGCACACTCCGACGCGCGGCATCGCTCACAACGCGTTGCAAGCCTCCAGTAACGCCTGCCACGGGAGCAGCGCGCAGCGCACGCGAACGCGATAGCGCCGTACGCTTTGCAGCGCGTCGAGATCTCCTAACGAAGCCGAGTCGCGCCCGCGCATCATGCCCGCGAAGGCTTCACGTATTTGCGCGACTTCTTCCAGGCTCTTATTCTTGACCGCTTCGCTCATCATCGAGGCCGAAGCCGTAGCCACTGCACATAAGTGGCCCTGGAAAGTAACCTTGGCAACCTTATCTCCCTCGTTCTTCAGATACACCGACAATTCGTCGCCGCAGAGCGGATTGGAAGCGGAGCCCGTAGCCGACGCGTCCTCCAGCACTACACAGTTGTGAGGCTGTTCGTAATGCATCCTGAGTAAGTCGGGATAGATATCCTCGAGCTGCGCCATCGCCGTTCAATACCTACTGACTACTCACAGCGGCTTTATTGATATCGTTTCCGCTCGATCTACTGTTCGCGCCGTCCGAGACGCGCGCCTGTCCCATCCGGCTCCTCAGCTCCCCGCGGCCGCTGCGCGTAAGATCGCGGATTAGACCAACCAGATCACGCATGCTCGCTAAATCGTGCATCGGCGCAAACACATCGACATACTTAAGTGCCGCCGCCATCCCCGCGGCCCGCGGCTCGTATCCCTTGAGATGCATCAACGGATTCAACCATATCACCGCATGACATCGATGCCGCAGACGATCCATCGCGGATTCGACCAGCGCCGGGTCGCCCGCGTCGAGACCGTCACTCAAAATGATCACGATCGTTCCGCTACCCAGCAGCGCGTCACCGTAAAGGTTCAGAAAGCTGTCGAGCGAGCGCCCGATTTGAGTACCGCCGCCACAATCCGGCAACGAAGCTTTCAGATCGGCAAAGCTGCGATGCGGCCAAATTCGGGTGATACGCGCCAATTCGGTTGCGAAAAGAAAAACCTCCATCTTCCACGGACGCCGCAACACCGCTGCCGCGAACTCGAGAAAGAACGCGACGTACTCGTCCATCGAGCGGCTCACGTCGCAAAACACCACCAGGCGCGTGCGTGTTATACGCCGCGTGGCGCGCTCGAATTCGATCGGCGTACCGCCGTGGCGCAAACTGCTGCGCATCGTAGCGCGCAGGTCGGGCAGATTTCCGGTTTGATCCGAAACTCGCCGCCGCGATTTGCGCGTCGCGAGCAGTTGCGTCAGGGCTCGCGACAGGCGGTCGAGTTCATGCTGCTGCGTATAGGTGAAGCTCGAACCGAAGGAGCCCGCGAGGCCAACGCTCGAGGCGACGCTGGCAAGCGCTTTATCTTCGTCATCAGGGCCAGAGTCGCGTGGCGACTGTCCTGCGCTGCGCAGCGTTCCGAGCCCGCCGGATTCGTCAGTCAGGCCGGGTTGGTGGCCATCACTCTGTCTATCAGCTGGATGACCGGGAAATGGATCGGCGACAGGCGCGCGACGGTCCTGCGACGTCTTCACCCAAAACGCATTGAACAGGTAGATGAACGCCGGCCGGTCTTCCGGCCGCTGCAGCAGAGCGATCATCAGCGCATTGCGGCAGTCATCCAGTTGAGAGATGTCGATCTCCGCCCAGGCGCGAAGCGCGATTTGTGAAGCATCACTTGCGAGCTTGATACCGCGCTCTCGGAGCAAGCGGCAGAACCGCACCATAGCGGTTACGAGGTCGGCGGTTTCGCTCGCCGATTCCATCGATGCCCTTGCGCCGGACATACTCATCCCGCAGCCGCTCGCTGGATCAATTCCGGCAGCGAAGTTTGGACGCGCTCGACGTCGCGCTTGGACTTGACCAGACATCCGAGGGTCGAGCGCGCAAG